>JAFIEC010000240.1 GCA_020832725.1 Paracoccaceae bacterium
GGCACCAGCAGCAGCACGATCACCATGCCGAAGCCGAGCCCGTAGCTGAGCGTGATGACGGTCGGTCGCAGGAACTGTGCCTGTGAGGAAGTTTCGTAGAGCAGTGGTGCGAGGCCAAGGACGGTGGTCAGCGTCGTCAGCAGGACCGGCCGCCGGCGGTCGGCGGCTGCGTCGATGAGCGCGGGCACGAGACCCCGGTCGCGGGCGTAGCCGTCCACCGTCGAGACAAGCACGATCGAGTCGTTGATGATGATCCCCGTCATGCCGATCAGCCCCACCACCGAGAACATCGACAATGGCACCCCCCAGACATGATGCCCCCAGATCGCCCCGATCAGCCCGAAGGGAATGACGGCCATCACCACAACCGGCCGCGTCCAGCTGGAAAAGACCCAGGCCAGCACCAGAAAGATGCCGGTCAGCGTCAGGATCAGGCCTGTGCGCGCATCGGCCAGAAAGCTGCGTTCCTGTTCGGCGAGGCCTCCGATGCGCGCGACAACGCCGAAATCCCCCTCGATTGCGGGAACGATGCGTTCCCGCACGATCATGGTGATCTCCTCGGCCCGGCGGGGGTCGTCTTCGGAGATGTCGCCGGTCACCCGCACGATCTGCAGCCCGTTCTCCCGCCGGATCGTGGCAAAGCCGGTGGTGCGCGTCGCCCGCACGATATCGGAGAGCGGAACATAAATGCCCGAAGGGGCCCGCATCATCGTCGTCTCGAGAAAGTCGGCAGTCTGCTCGCCCGAGGGCAGCTCTACCCGCACGGTGGCACTGCGCCCGCCTTCGGGCCAGCTTGCCGCCTCGATGCCCCCGAGTCTGTGGCGCAGAACCCGCCCCACGGCATCAGTGGCAAAGCCCAGCGCCGCGCCCTGAGGGGTCAGTTCCAGCACCAGCTCATCCTTGTCGTAGGGCAGGTTGTCCTCCACCCCCGAGACTTCGGGAAAATCCGCGACCGCGGCCTTGAGCGCTTCTGCCGCAGCCTTGAGTGTGGCGCTGTCGGCCCCGAAGAAATCGACCTCCAGCGCCGATCCTCCGGGCCCGCCGCGGAAGCCCCGGAAACTGAGGGTCTCCATCAGCGGATGGCCCTGAACCGAGGCTTGAAGCTCTCCGATGAACTGGAACACGGAATAGGGCCGCTCGTCGGCGTCGATCAGCTCGATGGTCACACTTCCGGTCAGGTCGGCCTCACGGGTGTCGCCACCCATTCCGCCCCCGCCTCCGATCTGGCCGATCATGAACTGCACCGGATCGGCCCCGTAGCGGTCTGCGTAATCCGCCCCCAGCGCTTCGGCTGCCCGCTGCACCTCCTGCATCATCGCAAGGGTGTCGGTGCGCGTTGCCCCCGGCAGCATGGCAAAGCTGCCGGTGATGCTGCCAAGCTCCGGCGCATCGAAAAAGCGCCATGTGACATCGCCCCGAAGAACCAGTGTGGCCTGTGTCGCAAGCAGCAGCACCATCGCCGCAACAACCGGATAGCGCGCCCGGATCACCAGTGCCATCAGCGGGCGAAAGCCCCGATCCCGCACCACGCGAAAGCCGCGGTTGACGGTGCGACTGGGCCAGTCATACCAGCGCTCTTCCCGGGCGGCCCGCAGCGCATGGGCCATGTGGTTGGGCAGGATCAGGAAACATTCCACCAGCGAGGCGGCCAGAACGGCAATCACGGTGAGCGGAATATCCGCGATCAGCGAGCCGAAGCGCCCGCCGATCGCCGTCAACCCGAAGAAGGCGATGACCGTGGTCAGCGTCGCCGCAAAGACGGGCAGGGCCATGCGACGGGCCGCGCGTTCCGCTGCCGTCTCCGGGTCTTCGCCCAGGTGGCGGGCGCGCCAGTCGGCATGCTCTCCCACGACGATCGCATCATCGACGACGATGCCCAGCGTGATGATCAGCGCAAAGAGCGAGATCATGTTCAGCGTCAGGCCCGCGAAATACATCACCCCGATGGCGGTGAGCATGGCCACGGGAATGCCCGCCGCCACCCAGAAGGCGGTGCGTGCGCTGAGGAACAGGAACAGCAGGCCCACCACAAGGGCAAGCCCCATCAGCCCGTTGGAGACGAGGATCTGCAGCCGCCCCGTGATCACCTCCGAACGGGTGCGGTAGAGCGCGATTTCCACCCCCTCGGGCAGGCCCGCCTGAATCTCGGCTGCGATCTCCTCCACCTGCCGCTGGATGCCGATGGAATCGCCTCGCGCGGTGCGGTCCACGTTCAGGGTTACGGCAGGGTTGCCGCCAACGAAGAAGGCTGTGTTGCGGTCGATCCCCTCGGATCTCACCCGCGCCACATCGGCAACGGTCAGGGTACTGCCATCGGCCCGCGCCCGAAGGACGATCGCGCCGATCCTGGCGGCGCCCCGCCGCTCCACGCCGGTGCGCAGCCGGGTGTTGCCCCCTGAAACTTCGCCTGCCGGAGAGGCGGTTGTCTCGCGGGCGATGGCCCTCGAGATTTCCTCCATGCTCAGGTCATGCCGCACAAGCGACGCCGAGGTGACCTCGATCACGATGGCGGGGGCGGCGATGCCTGACACCGTGACCCGTGTCACCCCTTCGGCAAAGAGGCGCTGCACCATCTCGTCCGCAAAGAGGCCCAGCTGTTCCAGTGCGACCGGGCCGGTGATGACGACATCGGTGACACGATCGCGCCACTCTCCCCGCCGCACGAGGATTTCCTCGATGTCCTCGGGCAGGTTCGCCACGCGGTCAACGGCCTGCCCCACATCTTCGGCGGCACGCGCGATGTCGTGGCCCGGTTCGAACTCCAGCACGATCCGCGCCCGCCCCTCCCGCGAGGTGCTGGAGGCCGAGGTGACGCCATCGACCGCAAGCAGGGCAGGCTCCAGCAATTGCACGGCGCCGCGGTCGATATCGGCAGCCCCCGCGCCGGGCCATGCGACATTGACCGAGACATTGTCGACCACGATGTCGGGAAAGAACTGTGCCCGCATCTGCGGCAGGATGGTGACGCCCAGCACCACCAGCACCACCAGCAGCAGATTGGCCGCGGTGCGGTGGCGCACGAAATACGACAGCACCCCGCCGCTGCCGCCGGGCCCCGCTGCCGGGCCCGCTTCGCGGGGCGCATCGGGTGACGCGCTGGGCGGGGGAGCAGCCATCTCAGCCGCCCATGCGGGATTCGAGCCGCTCGATCACTTCGGCCGGCACTTCGGGTGCCGCCAGCTGTTCGATGATGCGCGACTTCACGGCCTCGGGCATGAAGCCGTTCGCCGTGACAAAGGCGATCAGCCGTTGCCGGCGCTCCTCGTCCAGGACGACCATCTCGGGCGCGCTGGCCTCAGGGCTTGCGTCGGCACCGCGCCGGATGGGGCGGATGCGGATGCCCGCGCCGACCAGCGGCGTCCGCTCGACCACGATCTGGCTTCCATAGAGGGCGGGGGCCATGATCAGCGCGTCGTTACCCTGTCGGCGCAGAACCTCCACAGGCTCTTCGCGCAGGCGGGATTCGGCGTCGAGCACCAGCACATTGTTCGCGCTGTCCAGCGCTGTGGCCGGGATCAGGGCCACGCCGCGCAACTCGGGCTCGGTCACGGTGACGGTGACGAAATCGCCCGGGCGCAGCCCGGCGGCCCTGCCGCCCTCGATGACGGCAAAGACCTGCCGTCCGGTGGCCCCTTCTCCGCCGGTCCCGCCGGTGCGGACCAGGCGTGCAGGAGCGGCCACATCCACGCCGAACGCATCGAGCCGCACTTCGGCCTGCGTCTCGATCAGCCTGGCCTCGGGGGTCATCAGGCGGGAAAACTGCGCGTTGGACACGCGGAACACCACTTCCAGGGCATCGATGTCCACCAGCCGGCCAAGCCGCTCGTTGTTGGCGACCAGACCGCCCCGCAAGGCGGTGACCTGTTCCAGGACGCCGCCGAATTCGGCCGTGATCCGGGTCTCGGCCAGACGGCGCTCGGCTTCGGCCAGCGAGATGGCGCGACGGGCGCGCGCCGTTTCCGCCATCTCGACCCGCGCTTCGGCCTGGGCCAGCGCCTGCCTGCGCGACAGGATCGCGCCTTCGGCGGACGAAAGCGCCAGCGCCGCGGCCTCCACGCTGGCCTCGCTGCCCACGCCGCGGTCGCGCAGATTTTCCTGACGCGCAAGGGCCTGGGCGCGCAGGTCGCGCTGATCGCGTGCTGCGGTCAGCTCGTCCCCGGCCAGCCCGACCGTGCGGCGTGCATCGCGCAATTCGGCCTCGGCCTGGGCCATGTCGGCCCGCGCCAGCGCCAGCGCCGACTCGGCGTCGCGCGGGTCGAGCGCCAGCAGCAGATCCCCTTGCCCGACCTCGCCGCCGTCGGTGAAGGCCTCGGACAAGGTGACGATCGTGCCGCCCATGGGCGCGCGGATGTCAAGGCTGCGGGTGCTGCGAACCTCTCCGAAGAGGACCATTTGCGGAGCGTGCGCCCCGGGCTGCACTGTGACGACACTGGCCGCGATCACGCGTTCCCGCACGGGCGGTCTCGGGGCCTCGCGCGCGATCCGCTCCTGCAGGGCGGAGCTGACATTGTAGACCGCAAGCGCAAGCAGACCCAGCGTCAGCCCCGCAAGGAACAGGCCCGTCAGACTGCGCCACAGAAATCGCATTTCTTGCTCATTGCTTGCTTGCGCCGCTCATCTAGCGCCGGCACCCGCCTGTGTCACGCGCAGCCTCAGGCTTTCCGTCGCCGGTGCTCTTCCAGTCGCGGCATGATCTCCACGAAATTGCAGGGCTTGTGGCGATAGTCGAGTTGATGAACAAGAATCTCGTCCCAGCCGTCGCGGCAGGCCGAGGGGCTGCCCGGCAGGGCGAAAAGGTAGGTTCCCCGCGCCACCCCCGCGCAGGCCCGCGACTGGATGGCGGAGGTCCCGATCTTTCCCACCGAGACCATGGTGAACAATGTCGAGAAGGCGTCGATCTCCTTTTCGTAGACATCGCGATGGGCCTCCACCGTGACATCGCGGCCGGTCAGGCCCGTGCCGCCCGTGGAGATGATCACATCGATGCCCGCATCCGCGCACCAGGCGCGCAATTTCTCCGCGATCCGGCCTCGATCGTCAGGCAGGATGGTGCGGGCCGTCAGAAGATGTCCGGCTTCCTGCACACGCGCGGCCAGCACGTCGCCCGAGCGGTCGTCGGCCTCGGTCCGGGTATCGGAGACTGTCAGCAATGCGATGCGCACGGGCACAAAGCTGCGCGGGGCAGGATCGGTCATGCAGGGCGCTCCAGCCGGGCCTCGATGGCAAGAAGATCGGCCCAGGCCTCCCGCTTTGCGCCCGGATTGCGCAGCAGGTAGGCAGGATGGGTCATCGGAAGGGCGGGCAGGCCCGCCACCTCGGCCCAGGTGCCGCGCATCCGCAGGATGCCCTTGCGCCCCAGAAGCGCGAGGCAGGGCGTATTGCCCATGGGCACCAGCAGTCGCGGGGCGGCCAGCGTGATGTGACGATCGAGGAAGGGGCGCATCATGGCAATCTCGGCCGGGCCCGGGTCGCGGTTGCCGGGCGGGCGCCAGGGCATGACGTTGGTGATATAGAGCGCATCCCGGGGCTCTTCGGCGGCGCGGCCAAGGCCGATCGCGGCGAACATCCGGTCAAGCAGGCGGCCCGCGCGGCCGACAAAGGGCCGACCCTCGAGGTCCTCCTCCCGGCCCGGGGCCTCGCCCACGATCATCACGGGTGCACCGGGCAGCCCGTCGGCAAAGACGGTGTTGCGCGCGCCCAGGCGCAGGTCGCAATGGGGATAGGCGGCCAGCGCGGCGGCCAGCGCCTCGAGGCTGTCTGCGGCGTCGGCGGCGGCGCGCGCCTCGGCCACCGCCGCCTCAAGCGGAACCTCTCCCGACAGGGAGGCCGGCGCGGCGAGGCCGGCGGGCAGGTCAGGCGCGGCGATCGCCGCCACCGCAGGCTGCGCAACAGGCCCCGCGCGCCGGGGGGGGGGGGGGGGGGCGGGCGAGAGGGTGACCCGGGG
>JAFIEC010000241.1 GCA_020832725.1 Paracoccaceae bacterium
CCGCGCCTCTCAGCCGATCATGGGCGAAAGCGTGCCGTGAACACGCTCGTAATGCCGCCTCAGCCGCTCCAGCGCGATGCGCAGCACGATCTTGCCCGACCGGGCCGACCAGCCCATGCGCTGCTCGGCAGCCTCCAGCCCCTCCAGATGGCAGCAGCAGCGCAGGGCGATGTCGCCCAGACCCGGCCCCAGTTCGCGCAGCGCCTCGGCCACCCGCTCCCGGGCGGCACGGGCGCCCTCGTGCATCCGCGACTCGCGGCCCGGGGCGCTGGTGCCTGCGGTCAGAAACCGTTCCCAGTTCTGGGCGACGCGGGGGCCCATCTGCGCCAGTTCGAAATCCTCGCGCAGCCGCTCTCCGGCCTGGACCTGCTCGGGGCTGAGGAAGCGCCGCCCCCCCGCATCGCGCCGCCGCGCCAGCAGGGTCAGCGGGCTTTCGGCCATGTTCGCCCGCAGCCGCCGCAGGCGCGTGGCCCCCGTGGCATCGGTCTCTGCCACCTCGCGTGCGCCCCAATGCCGGTGCTGCCCGGCAAAGGCCTCCTGGGGGGCGGCCGCCTCCTCCTCCTCGGCGAGCAACCGGCGCAGGGCGGCGCGGCCGGCATCCGACAGCGCATATTGCGTCACCCGCCCCGACCGACGCCGCCGCACCCAGTCGCGCATGACCAGCGCCTGCACCACCGTCGCCTCGACCACCGCAGTGCGCACGGGCGGCGCATCGCCCCGGCTGCGCAGGATCACCGCCCGCTCCAGATCGGGGGCGGCGGCCAGAACCGCACCGCTCTCGGCCAGGCGGCGCAGTGCAATGCGCAGCGCCGCCGCCGTCGCTTCGGGCAGGGCAGAGGCCAGCGCCGCCGCCTCTGGCCGTGGTGCGCGCGCCTTGGCATCGGCCCCGCGCAATGGCGGTTTCGGGCTGCCCACCGGGGTTCCATGCGTGAAAGCACCGTGATTGATCGGATCCATCGGCCCATCCTTCTGAATGATCGTTCTGATTACGGAAACGTTGCACGAACTCCGCCAGGCCACTTCGGCCCGGCCCAGCGCCCGATCCCAGACCGGGTCATCCCGGCGGGCCTCGATGCGCCTGATCCGCCGCAGGATTGTCGAGGGGTGACACCCGACCGCCCGCGCGATTGCCCGAATGGGCACCTTGTTCTCCATATGTGTCAGATAGTTGAGAAGACATGCTTCAAGCGTTGCGTGGTCTCCTGGGCGGTGACGGGTCTTCCCCGGCAATCCAGGCCACGCGGCCCTGCAAGGCGTGACTTCCGGTGTCTCCATTCTCTCTCCACGTGGTTATCCACATAATGTTATCAACCTGAGGTTGTGATTCCTATCAAAATCTTAACCTGAGGAGCGCTCGATGGCCGCTTTGGAGGAATATGTTTCCAAATACTGAACAATACTGCGCCCCCGCGCGCGCCGCTCGGGGCGGAGGCGCAACACCCCGTCGCGGGGGCGCAGGATGGGCCATATCCCCAGAGTTGCCGGAGGCCCCATGACACGCCCGATCCTTCCGCCCCCGCCGGAATCGCAAACCGTAACCGTCCTCACGGGTCTTCACCCCGCCTCGGCCCTGCGCCGCCTGTCCCGGCTGCGCAGGCCACGGCTGCTGGCACAGGCCGCCCGAATCTTTGCCGCCGGCTATCGCCGCGAGCATCACCTGCGCGCCATTGCCGGGGCCGCCCCCGCCTGTCCGCTGCGGGCGCTGTCGCTGCTGCTGACGCTGGAGGCCGAAGCAGAGGCGCTGCGCCGGGCGGGGGCGTCGGACTGGTCGGCCACGGCGCATGTCGCGCTTCTGGGGGCGGCGCTGGCGGAAGGGGCGGCAGCGGGACACGCACCAGCCTTGACGCTTGCACGGGGGGGCGCGGGGGCGTAATTCCCGCCCATGACAGAGACCACCGCCCCCCGCCCCGAGACCGGCCACAACGCCCGCAGCGCGGGGCATGACAGGCTGCTGATCGTCGATTTCGGCAGTCAGGTGACGCAGCTGATCGCGCGGCGCCTGCGCGAGGCCCGCGTCTATTGCGAAATCCACCCCTTCCAGAAGGTGACCCCTGCCTTTCTGCGCGCATTCGCCCCGCGCGCGGTGATCCTGTCGGGTGGCCCCGCCTCGGTGCTGGACGAGGGGGCGCCCCGCCCCCCCGAGGAGATCTTTGCGCTGGGCGTGCCGGTGCTGGGCATCTGCTATGGCCAGCAGGTGATGATGCAGATGCTGGGCGGCCGGGTGGAGCGTGGCGGCGGGACCGCCGAATTCGGGCGCGCCTACATCACGCCGAGCGAGCGCCCCGGCACCCTGCTGGAGGGATGGTTCGCGGACGGGCCGGAGCAGGTCTGGATGAGCCATGGCGATCATGTCGCCGCCATCGCCCCGGGCTTCGAGGTCTGCGCCACCTCGCCCGGCGCGCCCTTTGCCGCCGTGGCCGACCCCGCCCGCCGGTTCTTCGCCGTGCAGTTCCACCCCGAGGTGCACCACACCCCGCGCGGTGCACAGCTCTATGCCAACTTCGTGCGGCTGGCGGGGTTCGCCGGCGACTGGACCATGGGCGCCTATCGCGAGGAGGCCATCGCCCGCATCCGCGCGCAGGTGGGCGATGCCCGCGTGATCTGCGGGCTGTCGGGCGGGGTGGACAGTTCGGTCGCCGCCATCCTCATCCACGAGGCGATCGGGGACCAGCTCACCTGCGTCTTCGTCGATCATGGCCTGATGCGGCAGGACGAGGCCGAGGAGGTCGTGGGCATGTTCCGCGACACCTACAACATTCCGCTGATCCATGCCGAGGAGGCCGATCTGTTCCTCGATGCGCTGCAAGGGGTCTCGGACCCCGAGGCCAAGCGCAAGACCATCGGACGGCTGTTCATCGAAGTCTTCGAGAAGCATGCCCGCGAGGCGGGCGGGGCGACCTTTCTGGCGCAGGGCACGCTCTATCCCGACGTGATCGAGAGCGTCAGTTTTTCGGGCGGCCCTTCGGTCACCATCAAGAGCCACCACAATGTCGGCGGCCTGCCCGAGAAGATGGGCCTCAAGCTGGTGGAGCCGCTGCGGGAACTCTTCAAGGACGAAGTCCGCGCGCTGGGCCGCGAGCTGGGCCTGCCCGAGCGTTTCGTGGGCCGCCACCCCTTTCCGGGGCCGGGCCTCGCCATCCGCTGCCCCGGCGAGATCACCCGCGAAAAACTGGCGATCCTGCGCCGCGCCGATGCGATCTATATCGACCAGATCCGCCGCCACGGCCTGTATGACGAGATCTGGCAGGCCTTCGTGGCCCTTCTGCCGGTGCGCACGGTGGGGGTGATGGGTGACGGGCGCACCTATGATTATGCCTGCGCGCTGCGCGCGGTCACCAGCGTCGATGGCATGACGGCGGATTACTATCCGTTCAGCCACGAATTCCTGGGTGAAACCGCGACGCGCATCATCAACGAGGTGCGCGGCATCAACCGCGTGACCTATGACATCACCTCCAAGCCCCCCGGCACGATCGAGTGGGAGTAGCGCCGGGCCGCGATGACAGGGCACCGCCCAGCACACGATGACCCTCGCCATGCCTTGACACTTCGGCACGCAGGCGCACCCTTGAGCGCGACACGAAAGGGCAGACATGGCCGATCTCCACACAGGCGCCGCCGCAGCGGGGGCAGCGGCACCGCTTCCCGTCTATCGTCCGGTGCTTGCCTTCCTCTGGATGCTCGGGGCGATTGTGTCCTTCACCCTGATGGCGGTCGCGGGCCGCGCGGTTCAGGTGGAGCTCAGCTCCTTCGAGGTGATGTTCTGGCGCTCGCTGGTGGGCCTCGGCATCGTGCTGGCGCTGCTGTCGGCCAGCCGGCGCGGCCTTGCGCAGGTGCGCACGCAGCACCCGCAGCTGCACGTGGCGCGCAACGTCTTTCATTTCACGGGGCAGAACCTGTGGCTGGCAGCGCTGATGCTGCTGCCGCTGGGGCAGCTTGTGGCGCTGGAATTCACGGTCCCGCTGTGGCTGCTGTTGCTGGCCCCCCTGATGCTGGGAGAACGGCTGACCGGGCGCAAGGTGCTGGCGGCGGCGCTGGGGTTTTCGGGGGTGCTGATCGTGGCCCAGCCGGGCGTGCAGCCGGTGAGCTGGGGCCATCTGGCGGGGCTGGCCGCAGCCGTCGGCTTTGCGCTGAACATGGTCTACACGAAAAAGCTGATGGCCTATGACAGCGTGCTATGCGTGCTGTTCTGGATGTCGGTGCTGCAGGGGCTGATGGGGCTGGGGCTGTCGTTCATCGGCGGCTTTACCTGGCCGCCCGCAAGCCTTTGGCCCTGGCTTGCGGTGGTGGGGGTCACCGGGCTGACCGCGCATTTCTCGCTGACGACCGCCCTGAGCTATGCCCCGGCCTCTACCGTCGCGCCGATGGAGTTCCTGCGCCTGCCGGTGATCTCGGTGGTGGGGATGCTCGTCTATGCCGAGGCGCTTGATCCGTGGGTCTTTGTGGGCGCGGTGGTGATCTTCGGGTCCAATTACCTCACCATGACCGGCAAGCGCGACGCCCCCCGCCCGACCTGAGCGGGGCGCGCGCGCCCCGGGTTCCGCTTCGGCCTGCGTCAGGGCCGCCCCACGCCCCGCTCGGGGCCGACCGCAGGCTATTCCGCGGCGCTTGCCATGGGATTGTTGGGGTGGGTCGTCCAGTCGGCATGGGCCGGGCTGACCACGCGCCCGGTGCGGGCGTCCACCATGCCGGGGGCCAGCGTCTCCATGGTGATGCACTCATCGACCGGGCAGACGTTCACGCACAGGTTGCAGGCCACGCATTCGGCGTCGATCACCTCGAACACCCGTTCGGGCGACATGCTGATGGCCTGGTGGCTGGTGTCCTCGCAGGCGGCATAGCAGCGCCCGCATTTGATGCAGAGGTCCTGGTCGATGCGCGCCTTGGTGACGTGGTTGAGGTTGAGATATTGCCAGTCGGTGACATTGGGCACGGCGCGGCCGCGCAACTCGTCAAGGCTCATGCCCTTCTCGTCGAGGTATTGCGACAGGCCCGATATCATCTCCTGCACCACCTTGAAGCCATAGGTCATGGCGGCGGTGCAGACCTGCACATTTCCCGCGCCCAGGGCCAGGAATTCCGCCGCGTCTCGCCAGGTGGTCACCCCGCCGATGCCCGAGATGGGCAGGCCGTATGTCTCGGGATCGCGGGCAATCTCGGCCACCATGTTCAGCGCGATGGGCTTGACCGCCGGGCCGCAATAGCCGCCATGCGTGCCCTTGCCGTCGATCATCGGCTCGGGGGAGAAGCTGTCGAGATTGACCGAGGTGATGGAGCTGATGGTGTTGATCAGGCTGACCGCATCGGCCCCGCCCGCCCGGGCGGCACGGGCCGGATAGCGGATATCGGTGATGTTGGGCGTGAGTTTCACGATCACCGGCATGCGGCTGTGCTTCTTGCACCAGCGGGCGACCATCTCGATATATTCGGGCACCTGCCCCACCGCCGAGCCCATGCCGCGCTCGCTCATGCCGTGGGGGCAGCCGAAGTTGAGCTCCACCCCGTCGGCCTCGGTCTCCTCCACGCGCTTGAGGATGTCGCGCCAGCTGTCCTCATCGCAGGGCACCATCAGGCTGACCACCATGGCCCGGTCGGGCCAGTCGCGCTTGACCTGCTTGATCTCGCGCAGGTTCACCTCCAGGGGGCGGTCGGTGATCAGCTCGATGTTGTTGAGACCCAGAAGGCGGCGGTCCGCGCCCCAGACCGCGCCATAGCGCGGGCCGTTGACGTTGACGATGGGGGGGCCGTCCTCTCCCAATGTCTTCCAGACCACACCGCCCCAGCCCGCCTTGAAGGCGCGCACGACGTTGTATGCCTTGTCGGTGGGCGGCGCGCTGGCCAGCCAGAAGGGGTTGGGGGACGTGATGCCCACGAAGTTCGTGCTCAGGTCTGCCATGCGATCCTCCCTCAGCCGGTCATCAGGCTTGTGTGGATGTCTTCGGCCGCATCGCGGCCCTGGGCCACGGCGGTCACGGTCAGGTCGTCGCCGCCTGCGGCGCAATCGCCCCCCGCCCAGATGCCGGGCAGGCTGGTGCGCCCGGCCCCGGTAACGGCGATCTTGCCGCCCGCGAGATCGAGGCCCCCGGGCGCCCCCTCCAGCCGCTGGCCGATGGCCTTGAACACCTGATCGGCGTGCAGGCGAAAGGTCTCGGGCCTCGGGCGCAGGCCCTCGGGGCCGTCCTCTGTATAGGCGAATTCCACCTCCGCCACGGCCCCGTTGCCATGCACCGCCACCGGCATTGCATCGGTGATGATCTTCACCCCTGCGGTCTGGGCATGTTCGATCTCGTGATCCGAGGCGCTCATGCGCTCGCGACCGCGACGATAGACGATGGTGACATGCTCTGCCCCCAGCAGGCGCGACTGCACTGCGGCATCCACCGCCGTCATGCCGCCCCCGATGACCACCACATGGCGGCCCACGGGCAGGGTCGAAAGATCGGCGCTCTGGCGCAGCTCGGCGATGAAGGCCACCGCATCCTGTACGCCCTCGCGATCCTCGCCCTCAGCGTTCAGGGCGTTCACCCCTCCAAGCCCGATGCCAAGGAACACCGCGTCGAAGTCCTCCCGCAGCCCCTCCAGCGACAGATCGCCGCCCAGCGCACGCCCGGTCTCGAGGGTGATGCCGCCGATGGAGAGCAGCCAGTCCACCTCTTCGGCGGCGAAATCCCCGGGCGTCTTGTAGGCGGCGATGCCGTATTCGTTGAGGCCCCCGGGCCGGGGCCGGGCATCATAGAGCGTGACCTCATGGCCCTTCATCGCCAGCCGGTGCGCACAGGCCAGACCCGCCGGCCCCGCCCCCACCACGGCCACCCGCCGCCCCGTGGGGGCCGCGCGATCATAAGGATGCACCCCCTCGGCCATCAGCCTGTCGGTGGCAAAGCGCTGCAGACGGCCGATCTCCACCGGCTTGCCCTCGGCCATCTCGCGCACGCAGGCTCCCTCGCACAGGGCCTCGGTAGGGCAGACGCGGGCGCACATGCCGCCCAGGATGTTCTGGTCAAAGATCGTGCGCGCCGCCGCCTCGGGGGTGCCGGTGGCGATCTGGCGGATGAACAGGGGGATGTCGATCTCGGTCGGGCAGGCCGTGACGCAGGGCGCGTCATGGCAGAAATAGCACCGGTCGGCGGCAACGATCGCCTCGTGCCGGTCGAGCGGGGGCAGGACATCGGTGAAATTGTCGGCCAGCGCCTCGGCTGGCAGACGCCCCGCAACGATGCCGGGCGCCGTGATCCCCGCAGGCGCGGGACGCGGTGGCGTGCTGGACAAGGCGGACACTCCCTGTGGCTTGCTGTTTTCCCAACGCTGCCACGGGTGCGTTTTTTTATCAATTGGTCAATTTTCCTCGCCGACCACACGCGCCGGGATGCCCGACCGCTGGGCAAAACGAAAGCTGCCCGCCCAAGGGGCGGGCAGCTTGGCAAATCATGGCTGCGGGAAAGGCCCCCTCAGACCGCGTAGCGCAGGACCGCGGCCAGAGCGCCGCCGCCGGGGATGTCCTCGCGCCGGACACCCATCACCTCGCCGCCTGCGGCAAGGGTGCGGCCCGCGATCTCGTCGACGACGCCATAGGTGGTAGCGTCTCCGCCCTCGGTGAAATGCACGGCCCCGGTCTTTTCGTCGACCGAGCCGGGGATCACCTCGTCGATATCCACCAGCAGCGTATCGACTGCACCAAAGGTCGCCGCCCGTGCGGCCTGGGCCACATCGGCGGTGGCGCGCCCCTCGCCTGCACGGCTGTCATAGAGGGCGCGGAAGGCCCCAAGACGTTCCTCGTGCAGGATGTCGAGCACCTTGCGCGCCTCGCCTGCCAGATCGGCCGGGCTCATGCGGGCGGGGCTGTGCGCGATGGCCGGGCCGACGAGATCCTCGATGTTGTTGACCTCGCGGTAAAGCGACAGAAGCGGGTCGGTCGCGGCCAGGATCAGCGGCTCGGACCGCGCGGCCAGAACCGGGCGCAGGGCCGCGTCCACCTGCCGGCAATACTGGCGCAGGCGGACCTTCTGCCCCTCACCCCCCTGAATGCGGCCCGAGGCCGAGCGGGAGTTGATGTTGGCCGTGCCCACGGCCGAGGCGGCATCCTTGGGCAGCGCCGGAACCCGGACCTCGCGCGCGGGAAGGTCGGCGAAGACCTCGATCAGTCGCACGTCGTTTTCTTCCAGCGCCAGCACGAAGGCGTGCTGACCGACAGAGGTCGCGCGCAGCAGCGGCTTGATGTGGAACCGGTCCGAGACCTGCACCATCGCCGTCAGATGGGTGGGCAGACGGTAGGTGCGGTTGAAATCGGGGGTCACGAAGATCGCCAGACCATTGGCCTGATGCGCCCAGAAATCGTCATCCTCGGCCAGCCCCTCGATCTGGGCCTCGACCGCCCAGCGGGTGCGCTTGGCCACGCCCGCAGCCTCCAGCTGCGCATCGGCCTGCTTGGCCAGCTGGCCCAGCGTGGTGCGCGCGGGCCCGATGTGCTGGGTCTCCGGCGTGGTGGGCAGATAGAGGCTGACGGCCGCCTCGCCGCGCTTGGCGACAAGCTTGCGAAGTTCGGCGGGCGTCGGAATATCGACGTAGAGCATGAAACCATCCCGTTTGCGCGGCAGAGGTGCCGCCTACCTGCGCCATGTGCCATGCCCCCGCCGCCTGCGCAACGGGGGCCGCAGTGCGGCGGCTGGTTCAGGCCACCCGCTCGACCATCAGCTTCTTGATCTCGGCGATCGCCTTGGCCGGGTTCAGGCCCTTGGGGCAGGTCTTGGCGCAGTTCATGATGGTGTGGCAGCGATAGAGCTTGAACGGGTCGTTCAGCTCGTCCAGCCGCTCGCCCGTGGCCTCGTCGCGGCTGTCGATGATCCAGCGATAGGCATGCAGAAGCGCCGCAGGGCCAAGGTAGCGGTCGCCGTTCCACCAGTAGGAGGGGCAGGCGGTGGAGCAGCAGGCGCACATCACGCATTCGTAAAGACCGTCAAGCTGCTCGCGGTCCTCGACCGATTGCTTCCACTCCTTGGCGGGCGTGTTCGACTTGGTCTCCAGCCAGGGCATGATGCTGGCATGCTGGGCATAGAAATGCGTCAGGTCCGGCACAAGGTCCTTGACCACGGGCATGTGGGGCAGCGGGTAGATGGTGACATCGCCCTCCACGTCGTCCATGCCCCAGATGCAGGCCAGCGTGTTGGAGCCGCCGATGTTCATGGCGCAGGAGCCGCAGATCCCCTCGCGGCAGGAGCGGCGGAAGGTCAGGGTGGGGTCGATCCTGCTCTTGATCCAGATGAGCGCGTCCAGAACCATCGGCCCGCAATCGTCGAGATCGACGAAATAGGTATCCATCCGCGGATTCTGCCCGTCGTCGGGGCTCCAACGGTAGATGCGGAACGTCCGCAGCCGACCGGCACCCTCGGGGCGCGGCCAGGTCTTGCCCGCGACGATGCGCGAATTCTTGGGCAGGGTGAACTGAACCATGGGTCGTGCCTTTCCTGTCAGCCGCGCAGCGGGCGGGTGGGCAATTCGCCCGTCCTGCGCACCACGCAATCGGTATATATGCGCTCGGGATCGCGCCCGAACAGCCAATCGGTGGAGATCTCGACCGCACCGCCCACCCGCGGCCCGCCGGTGCCGGTGGCAAGGTCAAGGTTGACGCGCGGCCCCATGGCGCTGCGCGCCTCGTCTCTGCAGACGCGCATGGCGGTCTCCATGTCCATCATCAGCGGCAGCCCGCAGCCCGACAGGGCCAGCGCCCCGGCCAGAGCCGCCGCCGCCGCCCTGCCCGCTGTGGCGTGCCGGGCCCGCCGCCCGCGCCCTGCGGCACGCATCAGGTAAGACGCGCCTTCGGCCAGCCTGTCCGGATGCGGGCCTGCGGCACGCATCAGTAGAGACGCGCCTTAGGCCAGCCTGTCCGGATGCGGGCCTGCGGCACGCATCAGTAGAGACGC
>JAFIEC010000446.1 GCA_020832725.1 Paracoccaceae bacterium
GGGGGCGTTCCCCGCCCCCGCGGGGATGAACCGGCTTTCAATCTGTTGCCGGATGGTCTGCGCGTGCGTTCCCCGCCCCCGCGGGGATGAACCGGAACAGGCCGCAGAAGCAACCGCAGTGCAGATGCGTTCCCCGCCCCCGCGGGGATGAACCGCGAGGAGGATAGGTTGTTGCAGGTGGCTTTCCGCGTTCCCCGCCCCCGCGGGGATGAACCGCGGTCGCATAGGGCAAGCATGTCGGCTTCCCTGCGTTCCCCGCCCCCGCGGGGATGAACCGTATATGATCGGCATGAGCGTCCCGCCTAAAATGCGTTCCCCGCCCCCGCGGGGATGAACCGGAACGCGACATGACCGCCACAGAACACAACGTGCGTTCCCCGCCCCCACGGGGATGAACCGGGGTGCATATTTTGTCGATGAGAGCACGCTTTGCGTTCCCCGCCCCCGCGGGGATGAACCGCATTTGATCATGCGTGAGCGGAAAGCGATGCAGCGTTCCCCGCCCCCGCGGGGATGAACCGATCACCCCGCGCGGCTATCTCCCTCTCGATCTGCGTTCCCCGCCCCCGCGGGGATGAACCGTCGATTGGTGGCCACACGGCCACGTCCAGCGCGCGTTCCCCGCCCCCGCGGGGATGAACCGTCAGGAAAGCCATCTCCGACCGTGTGGCACGGGCGTTCCCCGCCCCCGCGGGGATGAACCGATGCCGGGACTATGCGCATGCGTCTTGCGCTGGCGTTCCCCGCCCCCGCGGGGATGAACCGGTTTGGGCTTCCAATTCGTCGGCGGCGTTATCGCGTTCCCCGCCCCCGCGGGGATGAACCGACCGCGTTGATCGCGGTATTGATGATCGTCAGGCGTTCCCCGCCCCCGCGGGGATGAACCGGTAAATGCGCGCGAAGTGCTGCATACTGAACGGCGTTCCCCGCCCCCGCGGGGATGAACCTGACGCTGCCGACATGGCAACCGCGTCAACCACGCGTTCCCCGCCCCCGCGGGGATGAACCGGCATCGAATACGACCTGATCGGGCGGCGGGTTGCGTTCCCCGCCCCCGCGGGGATGAACCGGCCCTTCATTCACCCAGCGCGCGCCCGCTTCGCGTTCCCCGCCCCCGCGGGGATGAACCGCCGAATAGCTGTCCTCTGCCGGTGTGGCAAAAGCGTTCCCCGCCCCCGCGGGGATGAACCGGGAGCAAGCCAGACTGGACCCTGCAACATACGGCGTTCCCCGCCCCCGCGGGGATGAACCGGAAAATGCCCCCATGGGTGGCCGCAATGACGGGCGTTCCCCGCCCCCGCGGGGATGAACCGTTGGTGGCCTCGGCCTTCGGCGTTCCTCTGCCGCGTTCCCCGCCCCCGCGGGGATGAACCGTGCGCCCACAATCAGCGCGGGCACCCCCTCGCGCGTTCCCCGCCCCCGCGGGGATGAACCGCAGACGCGGGCCAGATTGCGCTGGCATTCTGAGCGTTCCCCGCCCCCGCGGGGATGAACCGTTGGCTGGCTTGGTCATTGTCGCTCCTTCTCAGCGTTCCCCGCCCCCGCGGGGATGAACCGCTTGAGGCCGCAATGTCCCGGCCCGGCACTGCGCGTTCCCCGCCCCCGCGGGGATGAACCGAGGCAGGGCAGGAATTGATTGTCACGGATACAGCGTTCCCCGCCCCCGCGGGGATGAACCGGCGACGGCGGCGCTGGAAACGGCTGGCGTCACGCGTTCCCCGCCCCCGCGGGGATGAACCGCGCGGCATCCCATTCCCCGCCAGTGACGCCGCGCGTTCCCCGCCCCCGCGGGGATGAACCGGGCAAGCTGGCGGCATGGCCTGCGCCATTATCGCGTTCCCCGCCCCCGCGGGGATGAACCGCTTTCGGGCTTTTTCAGGTTGCCCGGTGGCGTGCGTTCCCCGCCCCCGCGGGGATGAACCGGCTGGCAGAGCTGTCAGTGATTGTTGCCAAGCGCGTTCCCCGCCCCCGCGGGGATGAACCGAGGCGCTGCGCCGGTTTGGCGCGGATGCGGAGGCGTTCCCCGCCCCCGCGGGGATGAACCGGTCGCCCCCAAGCGCATGACAGGTGACGCATGGCGTTCCCCGCCCCCGCGGGGATGAACCGGTCGGGCCGATTGACCGGGCATACTGGCGCAAGCGTTCCCCGCCCCCGCGGGGATGAACCGAAGCCACGGTCACGCTTGTTGATGAAGCGCCAGCGTTCCCCGCCCCCGCGGGGATGAACCGGTGCAGCCGAAAATGACCATCACCCATTGGCGGCGTTCCCCGCCCCCGCGGGGATGAACCGGGCGGTGTTGCGTTCCTGGTATGCCGCGTCCAGCGTTCCCCGCCCCCGCGGGGATGAACCGTGATGGCCGAGGCCAAGGGTCGCGGATACTCCGCGTTCCCCGCCCCCGCGGGGATGAACCGAAGAAAGCGCAGACGAGGGGTCTGATGCCGGAGGGGGCAGGATCCTACGCTAAGGGGGTTTAATCACCTTTTGGGCCATCTGTATTCGCCGGTGAGAAGGATGTGGGCCCATCCGAGGGGCGAGATGTGCGCCAGAAGGTCTGGTGAGCAATCCA
>JAFIEC010000243.1 GCA_020832725.1 Paracoccaceae bacterium
CTGGATGAAGCAGGCATGGGGCTGCGGATGCTCATAGGCGGATTTCGACTTCACCAGCTTCTTCGTGAAGGGGTCGACGTAGAAATGCCCCTGCCCCGGCCCGTCGATGCCATAGGCCCAGTGCAGGCCGGTGTTGAACCACTGCGGCGAGTTCGGCGCGGCCATCTGCAGCGCCAGCATGGCGCGCATCTCGTCGAAATAGGCGCGGGCGTCGGCCTCGGTGCTGAAATAGCCACCCTTCCAGCCCCAGTACGCCCAGGCGCCGGCCAGCCGGTCGAAGACCTGCCGGGCGCTGGTCTCGCCGACGAAACGCTCGGCCTCGGGCAGGTCGTCCAGCGCCGCCTCGTCGGGGACCGAGCGCCACAGGAAATCGGGCACGCCCTCTTCGGGCACGCGTCGCAGGATGCGCGCCACGCCAGCCTTGCGGAAATATTTCTGTGCCAGCACATCCGAGGCGACCTGGCTCCAGCTTGCCGGAACCTCGATGCCTTCCAGTGCGAAGACCACGCTGCCATCCGGGTTGCGGATTTCGGAGGTGGTCGTGGTGAAGGCGATACCGGCATAGGCGTCCTGGCCTGCCTGGGTGAGTTTGTGGTCGATCTTCATCGTTCTGCCCCGTTCTTCTGTCCCGTCGCTTGTCCACGCGACATCCTGCGGTGGTCCCGCAATGACACCCGGCCCCGCGACATGCGGAGACGTATCTGGTTTTCGTATGCCCGACGGTGCTCGCGCCCCGCATCGTTTCGTTCGGCCACACCGTCTTTCCCGTCGGGTGCCGTAGCACCGTGGGGGGCTTCGTCCCGGTTACCTGTTCCGGGCCGGCGCTCTTGCGGGTGTGCCACAAGATGTGGTGGCGTCCGTCTCAGCCCACACAAACTGACGTGTTCGGAGGGGACCCGTCAACCGAATTTTTTCAGTTTCAAGACGGTTTTTCCGCTTGACCGGAGAGCACTCCCGAGTACCCCGCAGGTCCCCATGGGCCACGACTCGTGGCTGCTCAGGCAAAACCCGTTTGAACCACGGGAGGTTGCGGCGGAAAGCTGTAAGGCGGGCTCAGCCCGCGAGGGAGGATGGTCGGGGCGACTGGATTCGAACCAGCGACCTTCGGTACCCAAAACCGACGCGCTACCAGGCTGCGCCACGCCCCGACAGCGCCACCTAGCCGCCCGCGGGCCGGGTTGACAAGCGAAAGCTGATCTCTCTCAGCCGCCAGCCGCGCAGGCCCACGCGGCCGCCTCGCCCAGCAGCGGGTGGCGCACTTCCGAGCCCGGAGCGATTCCCAGCCTGCGTGACATGCCGCCGTTGATCTCCAGCACCGCAAGGACACCCGGCCCGCCGTCGATCGTCTCGAGGCTGCCGGGTACGGCATTCTCGTGGACGCGGGTCACGATGCCGCGCTCGTCGATGAAGATCATGTCGAGGGGGATCAGGGTATTCTTCATCCAGAACTGCGCCCGGCGCGGCCTGTCGAAGACAAAGAGCATGCCGGAAAACCGGGGCATCCGCTCCACGAACATCAGGCCCTGGGATTGCTCCTCGGGCGTCAGCGCCAGATCGACGGCAAAGCTGGCACTGCCCCAGCTGCCCCGCAGATCGACCACACCCGGCGCGCAGGCCAGGGACTGGCCCCAGACGCCCAGTGCCGCAACAAGCCCCAGAAGCGTCGCGCGCAGATGTCGCATCACCCCTCGTCCCCCTCGCTGGCCTCCCCCTTGCCGGAGGTGCCGCTTCCCGCCGTGCGGGCGATGATGTCCCACGGCACCACCGCAGCCGCAGAGGCACCGCGCGCGCCGCGCAGGATCTTCAGGCCCACCGCCTCGCCCGGCGCAAGATCGGCAAGGCCCGCCGCGCGCAACACGTTGGCATGCACGAACACATCCTCGGGGTCGCCAAAGACATTGGCGAAACCGAAACCGCGAAGCTTGTCGAACCACTTCACACGCGCAGGCACGATGTCAAGCGGCTCGGCCTCGGGTGCGGCGATGTCGGGCGCATCCTCGGATGAGGCCGGTGGGGTGATCTCAAGCACCTCCACGGCCTGCCAGCCGCGCGCGCTCTCCTGCACGATCAGGGCGATCCCGCTGCCGTCAGCGACAGACGACTGGCCAAAGCTTCGCAGGACATTGGCATGGAGCAATACATCGGACTCAAGGCTCTCGCAGAGGATGAAGCCGAACCCCTTCTCCGTATCGAACCACTTGACCGAACCTGTCACACGCGTTGCGGACATGGTTGTGCCACCCCCTTCGTTACAGGCTCAACGCATTACCGTGAGCGTTGTTTCCCCGGATTGTGTCATCAGGATGGCGGATGAACCAGAAAAAATTCGCGTGACGCGGATTTCATGAGCGTTTCAAGCGATTTGTTGCCCATGATCCAGGAATGGAAATGCCGCGCACAGCGCCAGCCACAATGTGGCCACCCTCATGGGCTGAGTCGCTCATGGGTTGAGTCGGGCGATCTCCCAGGCAGTGTCGGGGGTGGCCCTGCTCCAGCGGAAGCGGTCGTGCAGGCGGAACGTCCCGTCGGCCCAGAACTCGATCTCCAGCGGCGTCACGCGATAGCCGCCCCAGAACGGCGGGCGCGGCGGGTTGGGCCCCAACCGGGCCGTGACGGCGGCAACCTCCGCCACCAGTGTCATGCGTGAGGACAGCGGCCGCGACTGGCGCGACGCCCAGGCGCCCAGTCTGCTCTTGAGCGATCGCGAGGCGAAATAGGCATCGGCCTGAGGCCCCTCCTCCCGCGTGACCAGACCGCGCACCCGAATCTGTCGGCGCAGGGATTTCCAGTGCATCACGAAGGCCGCCTTTCCGCTGGCATCCAGCTCGGCCGCCTTGGCGCTTTCGTAATTGGTGTAGAAGACAAAGGCCGCCTCCTCGATCTCCTTGAGGAGCACCATGCGCACATTGGGCAGGCCCGACTCGTCCACCGTTGCCAATGCGATGGCATTCGGATCGTTCGGCTCGCTCCGCTCGGCTTCCTGCGCCCATGCGCGCGCCAGCGCAAAGGGGTCGTTGCCCGCGAAAATGCCCGTCCTGTCTGCCACGCCCGATCCTCCCCTGACGCGCCCCGGCGCGTTGCCCGTCCAATCTATCGCTGTCGGGGGGCGCGTAAAGCCCTGCCTTGGGGCGCACAGCCTTGCGGCGCAACGGGCAAGGGTCTACACCGACACTAAGTAAA
>JAFIEC010000230.1 GCA_020832725.1 Paracoccaceae bacterium
CGCGGAAGGTGGTGAAATCGTGACGCCCGACCAGATGGGCAGCCGCAGCCCGCATCGCCTCGGCATCCAGCGGGTTGCGCACCTGCCAGACAAGTCCCGCCAGATGGGTCACCGGTGCCCTGCGCGCCACCAGCCGGAAGGTATAGCGCCGCCTGATCGCATCGAAGCGGGCATGAAAGCCATCGGCCACATGCGCCACTGCCAGCACGGCCACGGGCGCGGGTCGCAGCTGGTGGTTGAGCGCCTCGCCCAGCCGGAACGGCTCCCATGCCCGGGGCAGGTCGCAATGGGCGACTTGCCCCGTGGCGTGAACCCCCGCATCCGTCCGCCCGGCTGCCTGTGCCCGCGCCCCTTCCGCGCCCAGCCGGGCAAGGGCCGCCTCCAGGGCCGCCTGCACGCTGGGCGGGCCGTTCTGACGCTGCCAGCCCGCAAAGGGGCCGCCGTGATATTCGAGTTTCAGGGCATAGCGGGGCATGGCTGCGCAGGTAGCCTCTCGCCACGGCCGCTGCAAGCGTGGCCGCATGGCGGTGCCGCACCGCAGCCCGGAGCAGTCTGCGCGCACTGGAATTGCGGGCGCCACCCGCCTATCGTGGTCCCTTCGGGGAGGGCTATGCGTGTGGCTGGGTGATCTTGTCGATGACGTGACGCGCCGGATCGAGGGTGCGGGGGCGTCGGTCAGCGAAGCCCTGTTCGAGCCGGTGGTGCGCCTTGGCGTGACCGGGCTTGCCGGGGCGGGCAAGACGGTATTCATCACGTCGCTGGTGGCCAACCTGCTGGAACGCGCGCGCATGGATGCCCTGACCGGCGCGCGCGAGGGGCGGATCGCGGCGGCCTACCTGCAGCCACAGCCCGACGACACGGTCCCGCGCTTCGACTTCGAGGCGCATATGGCCGCGCTTTCGGGGGCAGATCCCCGCTGGCCGCAATCGACCCGCCGTGTCAGCCAGCTCCGGTTGTCGTTCCGGGTGCGGCCGGGTGGCCTTCTGGGCGGGCTGGCATCGCTGGCCGGGCCGCGGACCGTGCATCTCGACATCGTGGATTACCCGGGTGAGTGGCTGCTCGATCTGCAATTGATGGATCTGGACTATGCAGGTTGGTCGCAGTCCGCGCTTGCGCGGGCGGCGACGCCCGCCCATGAAGCGCCCGCCGCCGCCTTTCGCGGCGCGCTGGCCGCCGCCATGCCCGAGGCCCCCTTTGCCGAGGAACAGGCCCGCGCGCTGGCCCTTGGCTGGACCGGCTATCTGGAGGCGCTGGCGCAGGCTGGCCGGGCCGGGCCGGGGCCGGGGCGCTTCCTGCTGCCCGGCGAGATGGAGGGCTCGCCCGCCCTGACCTTCGCTCCCCTGCCGCGGCCCGCCCGGGTGCGGCGCGGCTCGCTCTGGGCCGAGATGGAACGCCGTTTCGACGCCTATCGCCGCGAGATCGTGCGCCCCTTCTTCCGCGATCATTTCGCGCGGATCGACCGGCAGATCGTGTTGGCCGACGTTCTGGGGGCGATCCATGCAGGGCCCGCGGCGCTGGAGGACATGCGTCAGACGCTGGCCTCCATCCTTCAGGCGTTCCGGCCGGGGCGCAATTCGTGGCTCGCCCCGTTGCTGGGCCGCCGGGTGGACCGCCTGCTTCTGGCTGCGACGCGGGCCGACCACCTGCACCATACGCAGCATCCCCGCCTGTCGGCGATCGTGGAGGCGCTCCTCTCCGAGGCACGGGGCCGGGCCGATTTCGCCGGTGCGCGTACTGCGGCGCTGGCCATGGCCAGCCTGCGCGCCACGGTCGAGGCCGATGTGCCTTCGGGCGGGGGCGTGCTGCCCGGAGTGCGGGGCCGCCTGCTCGACGAGAACGGGCGCCCCGGGCGGGAGGTCGCGCTGTACCCCGGCGATCTGCCCGAGGACCCCGGTATGCTTCTGGCTCCGGCCCGGGAGGGGGCCGAAGACTGGCTCGATCAGGATTTCGGCATCATGCGCTTTGCCCCCGCGCCCTTGAGCCGCCAGGCCGGGCGGGGCCTGCCGCATATCCGCCTCGATCGCGCCGCGGAATTCCTGTTCGGAGATCGTCTTTCGTGACCTTGTTCGCGCGCCTCCGCAACGCCCGTGCGCCGCAATGGCGCCTTGGCCCGGCAACAGAGGCGGATGCGCCCGCGCTGGCCGCCATCCTGTCGGATTGGGTCGCCGATACGCCATGGATGCCCCGCCTGCACAGCCGGGCCGAGGATCTTGCATTCATCGCCCGCACCATCGCCCGCACCGAGGTGATCGTGGCCCGCGACCGCGCGGGCCGGGCGCTGGGCTTTCTGTCCCGCGACGGCGAGGATGTGCCGGGGCTTCATGTCGCCGCACGGGCACGGGGACGCGGGGTCGGCGGTGCGCTGATCGGATCGGCAAAGGGGGGGCGCGCGCGGCTGTCGCTCTGGACGTTTCAGGCCAATACCGGCGCGCGGCGCTTCTATGCGCGCCACGGCTTTCGCGAGGTGGCCACGCCCCGTGATGACAACGAGGAGCGACTGCCCGATGTGCAGCTTCTCTGGATGCGGGAGCAAACGCCATGAGCGACACCGGACGCCGCCGCCCCGTCATCGTCGATCTGGAGCCCGGCGCAAGCCCTCGTCCGGGCCCGGCGGATGCGCCGCCCATCGAGGATGCCCCGGGTCCGCCCCAGGGTGTGGCGATGCAGGAACTGGCCCGGCGCATGTCCCGCCCGCCCTCGCGGCTGGCGCGGTGGTTCTGGCGGCTGGGTGGTGCGCTGCTGGCGCTGCTGCTGGGTCTGTGGGCCTGGGATGCGCTGACGGCCCTTCTGTCGCGCAGCGCACTGCTGGGTGGTGCGGCTTTGCTGCTGCTGGGGGCGTTCCTGCTGATCTGTGTGCTGATGGCCCTGCGCGAATGGCTTGCGCTGACCCGGCTGGCGCGCATCGACGGGCTGCGCAGCGCGGCGGAGGCGGCGGTCCTGTCGGGCGATCTGGAGGCAGCGCGCGCGGTCACGGCGCGGCTGCTGCGTCTTTATGCCGACCGGCCCGAAACCGCCTGGGGGCGGGGCCGGCTGGCGGAGCGGGCGGGCGAGATGCTCGATGCCGAGGGCGAGCTTGCCCTGGCCGAGACCGAGCTTCTGGCGCCTCTCGATGCCGCCGCCCGGGCCGAGGTGGAGGCCGCTGCCCGCAAGGTGGCCGCAGTCACGGCGCTGGTGCCGATCGCGCTGGCGGATGTGGCCGCGGCGCTGGTCTCCAACCTTTCGATGATCCGGCGGATCGGCGAGATCTACGGAGGCCGTGGTGGGGCGCTGGGCGCGTGGCGGCTGACGCGCGCGGTCATGGGCCATCTGGTGGCCACCGGTGCCGTGGCGGTGGGGGATGACATGCTGGAGCCGATCCTCGGAGGCGGCCTTGCATCCAGGCTGTCGCGCCGTTTTGGCGAGGGGGTGGTGAACGGGGCGCTGACTGCGCGGGTGGGTGTCGCCGCGATCGAGGTCTGCCGCCCCCTGCCATTCGTCGCGGCGCCGCGTCCCCGGGCCTCGGCCCTTGTCCGTGGGGCACTGGCCGGGCTGATGCGGCGGGGCTGAGCTGCCCGCGGCCCAGTCGCCCGCCTCGGCCCGTCTCAGCCCAGCCCGGCCACGAAGGCGGCAAAGCGTCCATCCTCGCGCAGGACCGGCCCGTGGCCGAAGCACAGCACCTCGGGGCGCAGCGCGGCCAGCCTGCGCAGCGAGGCCCGCGCCGCGGCCATGTCCTCGGTCACGGGCTTGAGGGGCAGGCGCAATCCCGGCGCGAACAGCGGCAGGGTGAGGTTCATTGCCGCGTCGCCCAGGATCAGCACCCGGTCGGATGCGCGGAAGAAGGCCAGATGTCCCATCGTGTGGCCGGGCGTCTCGATCACCTCGAAATCGCCCACC
>JAFIEC010000251.1 GCA_020832725.1 Paracoccaceae bacterium
CGACCAGCACATGGGGACCCGTCAGACCCAGCGGCAAGGTGATCGTCTCGGAATAGCTGGCGCTCTCCTGCGCATCAAGATCACCATCGCGCGAGAAATCGGCCAGCCGGATCGCATCGCCGTCGATCGTGCCGTCGCGGGTCAGCCAGAGTGTGTCCACCCTGTCGCCAAGAACCGGGAACGCGGTGGGGTTGGCGACGTCGTAGGAGAGATCGACATCCTCTCCGGCCACACCGCTTGCGGGGGCTGTCAGGGTCTCGGCCACGAGGTTCGGGCGGCCTATCAGGGTCGCATCATCGGCTTTGGCCGTGTTGTTGTCATCAAGACCCGCCTCGAAGACCCGCCCGGTGCTGTCGGCAGTGACCGCGACACGGAAACTGCCCGACAGCAAGCCCGGCAGCGCCACGGGACGGCTGACCGTGTAGCTTTCACCCGGCAGCAGGTCGAAATCGCGATCGACCGAGACCAGTGATCGCCGGTGATCGCCGGTATCGGCATCGACCAGCAGGATTTCATCCTGCCACGGCCCGCGCGCGGCCTCGGCACCGATATTGCCGACGGTGAAACTGACATCGAAGACCGATCCGGCATTGGCCGCCTGGGGCGCCGTCACCGAGGTGACAACGAGATCGGGTGCGGCGCGGGACTGGATCTCGATGCCGGCCGACGCGGTGTTGTTGGAGGTCTCCGCCTCTGCGACGACACCCGTCGCATTGGTCCGCACGGCGATCTGCAGCGCACCCGAGGCATCGGCGGGCAGATCCACGCTGCGGCTCAGGCTGCGGGATTCGCCGGCGGCCAGCGGCTCGCTCAGCGACACTTCGGCAAGCAGAACCGAGTCGGCATCCACCACCCCGCTGTCGGTCAGGTAGACATGATCGACAATCCCCGGCGGCATGTCCTCGGTGCCGATATTCTCGACCACCCAGGTGACATCGACCGAACTGCCGGAAAACACCCGGTCCGCCGAGAGGTCGACCGAGACCATGTCCAGGTTGCGGTCAGGCACCTCGATCTCGATCGGCGATGCGGCCGAGGTGTTGTTGTCGCGGGTTCCCGGCTCGTCCAGAACTTCGCCCGCGTCGGTGATCACGAAGATCTTCCACGCGCCGGGGTCCACCGGGGGGAGGGTGATGTCGAGGCTTGCGGCATAGCTGTCGCCTGCCGCCAACGGATCCTCGCGCGCGACCTCGCCAAGGATGATGTCGCCGGCATCGCCTGGCGTGTCGTTGCTGGTCAGGATCACGCGATCGGTCCAGGCGCTTTCGCGGGTCGTGACCGGGCCGATATTCTCGACCGACCAGGAGATCGACACCGGCTCGCCCACCCGCGCATCCGCCGGTGCCGTCACGGTGCCAGCAGCCAGATCGGCACGCTGCGGCGCGATGGCATCGAAATCGATGCGGTCGCTGTTGGCGGAATACCCCGAAAACCCGCTCTCGGGGTTCAGCTCGGTGAAGAACCGATCGCCGTCGATGTCGCGGTTGAGAATGAGCCGGAGCTCGATCTCTCCCACGGCCCCAAGAGGCATGTCCACGGAGGCCGTCACCTCGACGCTTTGTCCCGCCGCGACAGCCTCGCCGGGCAGCGTGATCTCGAGCTGAGTCTCGCCGGTGTCGTAATTGTAGATCCGCAGCCAATGGCGATGCCCGCCGGGCGCATCCATCCACCCGTCATTGGTGACGGTAAAGGCGAACTCGAGCGGCTCTCCGGCCTGCGGGGCATCGGTCAGAACGCGCAGGTCGGACAGGGCCAGATGCGGTGTGGCGATGACCCGCTCGCTGTCGATGTTGTCGGCCTCGGCATCGACGCCCGGCGCGCTCTCGACGACATCGCCGCTGCTGTCGAGCCGCACCTCGAAATGGAAGACGTCGAAGGCATCCTCGCCCTCGGGCAGCGTGAAGGTGGCGCTGCGCTGGACGGTGTCGTCGATGCCCAGATTGTCGGACACCACCACATCCCTTACCTGCACGACATTGGCAGAGGCCCTGTGGCGCCCCTGCAGCAACAGCGCCTGCTCTGTCCACGGACCTTCGGCCACGGCGTTGCCGCGGTTGGCCGCGTCCCAGCGCAAGGTGACGGTCTCGCCGGGGCCCCACTCGGACGGATCGGGCAGGATGATGTTCTCGAGAACCAGGTTGGGAAAGGCGGCCTCTTGGGCAGAGACGGTCAGCGCCGCGACATTGTCGAATTCGGCCAGCCCGTCGGGGGCGGATTCAGCCAGCGCGTTGACGGCATCGGTGATCACCTGAACCGCGAGCTCTCCGGTGCCGTCATCACCCGCAGGCAGCGCGACGGTGGCACTGCGCTCCAGCCCGGCACCCGGTGCCAGCGCCGCGTCGTCCAGATCGAGGTCGAGCAGACGCGCGTCCAGCAGTGCGCCTGTGTCGAGGTTGCGGACCACCAGGCGCTCCTGCAGCGCGCCACTCGCCTCTTCGGCACCCTCGTTCGTCGTCCGCCAGCGGAGGGTCAGCGGCTGGCCAGACGCGGCACTGCCATCCACCCGCAGGTCGCTGACCGTCAGGTTCGGCCCCGATGCCCCGTCGGGGCGCGGCATGGGCACGGATTCCGGGCGCAACCCGGTGATCGCGATCATCCGGGCAGTCTGTGCCGGTGCGCTATGGGAGCCGCTGCCGCTGATCTGCACCAGATAGCGGTCACTGGTGGGCAATGTCAGCTTGAGTGGCGTGCCGAGGGACGATTGCGCGATCTCCCGGCCATCCGGGGAGACCACGCGCATCTCACCCGTCGCATCGCCGGCCGCCAGCATCAGCAGGACGTCCTGCCCGGCCTCTCCCTCGAGCGTGCGCAAGGCCGAGCTGTTGGCCGGATCAAGCCGGACGTCGGATGGAATGCCGGGTTCGAGGGCGACATCCTCATCGGCGGAATGCAGGATCAGTTCCGCGTCGGCTCCGGTCTCGATCTCGAGGATGTAGTCGCCTTCGGAGAGCTTCCACAAGGCGTGCTCATTGACACTGCCAAAGCCCGAAAGCTCTCCCTCCAGCACAAGCCCATCGGGCCCGGCCAGGCGCCAGGTCGTGTCGGCATCCGCCGCAAGAAGATCCATCTGCACAAAGTCGCGCCGGTCGAGCGAAAAGGCGAAACGCTGCGTTCCCGCTGCCACGGTATCGATCTGGAGACGATCGCCAAAGGTGACCGCCACGGGGGCAGGCACCGGGTGCAATGCGATGGTCGCCTCCTCGGATCCGCTTCGGCGGAACCGTTCGATGAGCAGGAAATACCCGCCCTCCGACAGACCGCTCAGGTCAAGCGGCATGTCGGACATGGTGGTGATCTGGTCGGTAAGGCTCCGGCCCTGCCTGTCGAGGACATGGAGGATGACACCCTCCATCGTATCGGATGCCACCAGCACGGGATCGTCGGCCTCGACATCGATGGCCGACAGATCAAGCGCCCGGGTGTTGAACTCCTCGACGGTGGGAACGGTGACCGAAGCACCTTTGTCAAGCGCGGCCGCCTCGGACCCCGCCAGCAGCCGGATCGCGTTCTCTTGGGTCTCGTCCCGATCCAGACCCGTGACGACAAGCTCGTAATCCCCTGCATCCAGGGAAAAGACCGGGGGAGGCAGCCGATGCGTGCTCAGGGTGTCGCCAAAGCTGCGGGCCGCCGCGACCGAACCGCTCGTCGAGCGGATCTCCCAGAACATGGAGTTCAAGCGGCTCTCCACCTCGAGCGCCACCACATCGGGTTCGTCGAGCGAAAAGGTGAACACCCGCTCGCGCCCTGGCAGGTCGATATCGGCGCGCGTGGTTTCGCCGAATGTCAGCGGTGTGGTGATCGTCTCGACACGATGCAGGCGGAGGTCGATCACCTTTGGGTCCGGCTCGGAGTAGCGGCCCGCGACGACGACGAAGTATTGCCCGTCCCGATCGAGCTCGACAGGCCAGAGGCTTCCATCGCTCGTGGCGCTCACCGGCCGGGTCTCGAGCCTTTCGCCATCGGGGTCGAGCAGTGTCAGGCGCACCTGCCCGGTATCGAGGCCCAGCGTCTCGAGAAAGATCTTCTCGCCGCTGGTGCCGTCGAAGGAAAAGACTTCTGTTGAATTGCCGGGGTCGAGCGCAACCGACGTATCCTCGTCGGCCGCCATCGGCGTTGCGTCGTCGAGGTTCAGCAGGCGGAACCCATAGCTGCCGGTGGCCCCGGACTGGCCTTCGACGTAGAGGGAATAGCTTCCGGGCCCAAGCGACAACGCGTTGCGGAACCGCGAGTCCGAGGGGTCGGCCCAGGCAAAGCGTTGCGTCCCCTCGTCCAGTCCCGGGCCCGTGATCTCCATCCGGATCGAATTGCCGCCGTTGAGTCCGTCGAACATTACCAGTGACGGTGCCTCGACGGTGAAGTCGTAGCGATCGGCGGGGTAGTTGTTCTGCCCGCCGATATCCTCGAGCGTTCCGTTGTAGGTCTGGCCGAAGACGATGTCCTGCCCTGACTGCGGCGTCGGCGTGATGGCGATGTTGTCGAAATCATGATCCGCCGGGTTGCCCGACGGGGTCGCGACCTCGATCGCGAAACGGCCCTCGCCCAGGCGAAAGCGGTCGCCGATGAAGGCGCGGTCCAGAAGGATCGTCTCTTCTTCGCCGTCGCGTGCCAGATGAACCGACACTTCCAGCCCGGCGGTCGCATGGGCCATCTCCACCCGCATCCGCGCGAAATCGCTGTCCGACAGGCTCTCGCCCAGATCCTCCGTGGCCAGCGTGTTGCCGCCCCGCCGCAGTACGATTCGGTTGGTTTCGTCGCCCTGGGAATCGCGGCTGATCTCGAACTCGAGATAGAGCGCGTCCTCGTAATCGCTGCGAATGCTCCAGTTGTTGGAGTAGAACGTCCTTGCGCCGGTATCGCCCAGCGTGTCGGAGGGCAGCCATCCCAGGGTAAAGCCGTCCCCCCGGCTGGCCTGGCTCTCGGGCGCTGTGGCGCGGTAGTCGAACGCGAACTCGATCGCATCGAGTTCGCCGTCATGGACCCTGTCGAAGAAGACGACGTTCTCGGCGTTGGCATCGGTCAGCGCGCTCATGCGAAGGAAACGGTTTCCGTCGTCCTCCTCGATCAGCCGTGCCTCGTTGCCGCGCTGGTTGTCGAGGACATAGCCGATCCCTGCGGTGTTGAAGTCCGCCTCGGTGGCACCGATGGTCGGGCTGCGACCGTCCTGTACGATCTGGAAGATCACCTGCTCGTCGAGGATCAGATACCATCTGCCGGGCGTGTTCAGGGCGGCGTCGATTGTGTTGCCGGACAAGGCGATCTCGCCGCTCTCGGATACAAGCTGCGCCGAACTGCCCCAGCTCCATGATCCGTCAAGCCGCTCTCGCGTGATGTCGGTGCGGCTGTCGATCTCGAAGCTGTAGATTGCGCTGCCTTCGAAGGGGCCGGTGGAAATCTCCTGATTGAAGGTGATGTCCTCGGCCTCTGCGCGCGCATCGCGCAGCACCACGCGGTAGTCGGCATCACGGACGTTGAACCCGGTTGCGTAAACCCTGAACGTGTACTCCCCCGGATCGACCTGCATGATCCGCGGCGACGAGCCGTAGCTGTTGCTCAGGTTGTGCGACTCGACCTGATCGCCCTGCGCATCCAGCAATTGCCAGCGCAGCCCGTCACCCTCAAGCGCATCGACCAGCAGATCAGTGCGGCTCTCGAGGCTGACCGCATAGCGGTGATCGACCGTGTTGATCGGGATCGTCCCGTTTGCTTCGACCCCAGGAGCGAGACTTCCCTGGCGGGTCGCGCGATCGTAAAGCGTGATCTCGCGCGCGAAGGCCCGGGCATGGTCATTGGCGACATAGAGATAATGCACCCCGTCGCTGCGGGCGGTCATGCTCTCCGCAATGCCGGATTCCGTCTCGTTGTCCGGCTCGGCGGCGAACATCCGGGCATCGAGCGCGTTGTCGTCGCTGTCACGTACCACGTAGCTTCGGCCTGCCTCTGCCTCGAAGCGAAACAGGCGGCCCAGTTCTGCAGCGGGCGACTCGATCGTGACAGCGTCTCCCGGCGTGATGTCCTGCGCCTCGGCCGCCAGGTCGATCAGCCGGAAGGCAAAGTCCCCCGTGGGCGGACCGTTGCTGGTAAAGCGCAAGATATGCGAACCGGCCCCGAGGGTGATGCCGTTCCTGTCGTGAAAGCCGCGCGTCATCTGCTCGGAGCGCAGCGTGTCCATGGGGCCGATCACCTCGACGCGGTGACGCATGCTGCCCAGCAATTCCAGAAGGAAGAACCCGGGCTCGTCCAGATCGAGCGTGTAGTCGATGACATCGAACCGCGAGTCCCGCCGACCGAAAATGATGCCATCCTCGAGCGGCGCGATCTCGGCACTGCTTCCGCCTGCCGCCCGGTTGAACACGAGGCTGCCGGCCCCTTCCGAGAAGTCCAGGGCAAGCTTCAGTTCCGGATCGCCGCCCAGCCAGTTGCCGGCATGACCATCGGCGCGGGTCGCCGCATCGGCCGCATCACCCCGAAGGCGCAGCGCGCCGATCACGCCGTGGAAACGCTCGTCGCCCGAGTGTTGCGGCAGCCCGCCCAGCACCAGTTCGGCCGGGCTGTCGAACCAGCTCTCCGATACGGCGGCACTGGCCGCGCGCTCGCCATCGACATAGAGGAACAGGCGGCCTTCGTCGCGGTCGATGATGGCATCGACCTCGATGACCTCGCCGATGAGGCGTGAGGAGGACTCGGTCGCGGTGCGGGTGGTCGTGGCGTCCTGTGCGTTCAGGGCCCGGGCGAACACGCGGTCATTGCTGTCGAGGCCGATCGACAGGATTTCCTGGCCGCTGTCGGCAACGAGGCTTGCGAGCAGCCGGGAGCGCTCCAGCCCGTCGACGGCAAAACTTGCACTCAGGGTGACCTGCCGGCCAATGTCCCCGATCTCGGCACGCGCAAAGCTGGCGGTCTCCGCGCCCCGCAGCCGCAGCGCGGCGCTGCCGTCGGGCATCTCTGTCCAGGCCGGGGCATAGGCCGGCAGGTCGCCCAGATCGACCGCCTCGGGTGCCGGCTCTCCTGTCAGAAGGCCGACGATGCGCGTCAGCGGCGAGTTGAAGGCGGCGGTGCTGGGCCCTTCGAACGCCAGCCAGTAGCGCCCGTCATAGGGAAGCTGCACATTGCGGAAGCTGACCGGCGAGGTTGCCCGTTCGATCAGGCTCCCGTCATCGGCAAAGAGCGCGACCCGCATGGCACCGCTGCCGGACAGGTAATCGGTCCGCAGGATCGTGTCGCGCAACCCCTCGATCTCGAACAAGGTGCTGGACCCTGAGCCGGGCAGGGTGACGGTTTGCAGACCGTCATTGATCTCCATCCGCGGGACATCCGCCAGATCCAGCAACCGAAAGCCATGACGCCCGGCGCTGTTGAAGCCGATCTCGTAGGTGCCCGGATCGAGGACGAGCACATGCCCCGGCTCCGAAAAGAACGTCGTGCCGCCATCAGGCCGGATAAGCCGTGGCTGTGTGCCGACGATGTTGTCGAAATAGAGGCGGGTCGTCTCGTCCAGTGTGAATTCGTAGCGGATGCTCTCATCCGTGCCGAGAACGCCCGTGACGACATCGTCGCCCTCCGGGATCCCGGTCAGTACCACGCGCTCTGCATCGCCCGTGCTCGGCGCAAGCGGGGCATCCGAATCCTCGAAGTCGAGGGCCAGCGCGATGGCCTGTTCTCCGGGCGTGGCGCCGGTGGCGTGGATGTCGGCGATCGCTGCGGCATCGAGGGCTTCGTTGCGCACCACGAAACGGTCGATCCGTCCCCAGATCGGATTGGTGTTATTGGTGCTTTCGCTGCTGATCTCGAGCGGCCGCAGGGATCCCAGCCCCTGACCGGATCGACTGGCCGACGCCACCTGCGCCCCATCGACATGCAACCGCATCTCGCCCGCGTCGCGGTCGGCCACCAGCGCGACGTGGTGCCACTGCCCGGTTTCCATCACTCCGGCATCGGTGGTGTCGGACGCATAGCCGCCCCCGGCCCGGGCCGAGGCCCGCAATGAGCCATCGTCGCGCAACTCCACGATCAGGTTGCGCTGGGTCGCTCCGCGCTGCTCGAACAACGGCACGCGCTGGTTCGTCATGCGGTCGATGTGAAACCAGCCCTCCAGCGTGAAGCTCTCTGCAAGGTCGGCGGCACCATCGAGGTCAAGCTCGAGCAGCATGCCCGATTGCATCTTGAGGGCCGTCGCCCCGTTGCGCCCATCGCCCAGCGTCAGCGGCTCCGGTCCCTCCCCGGGCGTGATCGTGCGACGGATCGGAGGGATCCCGGCGTCGGATTCAAGCGAGACGGTGAACTCGACCGGGTCCGGCTGCTGGCTGGCCGCTTCGAAAACCAGATAGACGACACCGGTATAACTCGACAGATCGGCGCCGAACGTTGACGTCGCCGCCCGAAGATACGCGCCTTCGACGTCATATACGACCGCCATGAAGCCGACCGGCGCGCTCACGAATGCCCGCGTCTCTTCGTCTCCGAGATCCAGCCGGACCGCGCCAACCCGGTCCCCCGGGTCCTGGGCAAGGGCGACCTCGTCTCCGATCTGCAACGTCGGGGCATCCGCCAGCGACACGAGCGCAAGCTCGAAATCCTTCTCCTCGCTGCCGGAATTGACCACCTCCACGACATATGTCTCGCCCGCCTGCGTCGGCAGCATGTAGCCCTGCCAGAAGGCGGAACCCGAGGTCTGTACTGTCGGATCGCGCAAGGATTGCGGCGAGGTGACGACTTCGTCGCCTCCGAACCGTCGCCAGGAGAGTTGCTGATCCTGCCCGATTGAATCCAGCATCACAGGCTCGCCGGTGCCGGTGTAGGTGAAATATGCCCGCCCCTCGGGCGCAATGGTGCCGCTGGCGACATCGCCCGGGTCAAGATGGGGCAATGCGTCCGCGGCGAGCGCTGCCGCCTCGACCTCAACGGACACCACATCCGGCCGGGAGGCGAAGCGCTTTCGGGATACAAGCAGGTACTCGCCTGCATCGATTGCGGGCACAACGGTCATGTCTCGTGCCATCCCGTCGTGCAGGACGCGACCGCCGGGGCCCATCAGCAGAAAGTTGTTGTCGCTGTTGTCGGCTGCCATGAACGACAGCGCCGATGGCTCATCGAGGCGGAACGACACCGCACCCGCGCGCGACTCTCCGAAGGTGCGCACGTTCGAGGCCTCGTCCAGCTCGATCTCGGAGACGGCGTCCGGTGTCATCAGCACAGCCGCATATGCATGACTTGACGTGCGCGCCGAGGCGAAGGACAGCTCCCACGCGCCCGCCTCGAGGTGGACGGGCTGGCCTGACGCGACATCCACCTCTCCGGCGGGTCCGCTCAGAGACACCGACACACCCACCGCCCTGTATTCGAGGACAGCCCAGCTGTCCTCCCGCAGGGTGAAGCGGTGCACATGCACCCGGCCATCATCGCCCGACAGCGTTCCCGACATCTCGGTGCCCGGCGCGGTGGCGAATTCCACCGCGCGCTCGTCCGACAGCGGCCCTGCCTGACGCCGAAGAAGAAAGGTCGCGGTATCGGCCTCTTCCTGGTCGAAATCACCCTCGACCACCAGCCGGTAGCGCCCTGTCTCTTCCAGCGGGGACAGGACGCGATCGCTCAGGCCGGGGAAACTGGCCTCCACCTTGCCCGACGGTGCGATCAGGGAGACCTTGAACGGGCCGTCCCCGCCCGTGATGCGGTATTCCTCGGTCTCGATGCCGTCGAAATGGAAGACCTGCGCCTCGCTCGCCTCCGATTGCGCCACGGTGACGTCCTCGCCCGGATTCACCTCCTGTGCATCCGCGAGGTCGATCAGACGAAACCGATAATCGCCGGTGACCTCGTCGTGCCCTTCGGCGGCGACAACGACATCATAGGTTCCCGGACCCAGCGAAAGGACCGGGCTGGCCACCTCGGCAATCTCGCTGTCCGCGAATGCGCGCTGGTCGACCAATGTCTCGTCGGGCCCGATGAGGGACCAGGTCAGACCCTCGGGTGCTGCGCGCGCATCGAAGAGCAGCTCGCGATGGTCGGTCAGCGTGAAGGTATAGACATCGGTTTCCCCGGGGACGCTGATGCGTGCATCGACCGGCAGGAAATCAGCCGAGAGCAGCAGGCGGTTCTCAAGCGTCTCGAAGGTGAAGGCGGACGAGACGCTGTCGTCTCCCGCAGGCGCAGAACGCCCCGGCCCCGAGATCCGCTGCCGCCGTCCCGAGAACCATCTGCTTGACCCCTCACCCATCTGTCGCTCTAAGCCTTGGATAATCTGACATATTTCCCCAAGGTCGAGTGTGCAGATGGCATTCCTGTCACGCAACCCCCCGGCGAAAATTCCTGTCAGGCGCCGCGATCGGTCGAAGATCAGGCGCTAGAAAGCTGTTCATGAACGATGAATTTTCCTGCCCTCGGGGCAGCCCGATCCGCGCGAGCCGGGTTGGCCGATGACGGCGGCAAGATCATGCCGATATGTAGTCGAATCCATATCGACATGCGCCGGGCGACCGGAATCAGGTCGGGTTCACATCGGAACCGACCGAGTGCGGGGCGGGCAGCCGGTGTTCCATGGACCCCGCAGCGCGGCGATCACCACTTCAGCAGCCGCGCTCCGGCCGCCGCCCCGATCAGGGTGACGACGAGGGTCGCTGCCGCATAGGCTGGCAGGACGAACAGCGCTGCGTCCTGATCGCAATAGAGCGAATAGAGTGCCGCTGCGCCGCCGCCCGCTGCACATCCGCCCATGGCGCCGACAAGTCCCGGGCGCAGCGCCGCACCAGCCGAGAGTGACCACAGAACCGCTGCCAGAAGGGGCAGCGAAAGGGCCGGGATCGACACCAGGCAGATGAGCAGGCTTGGCGTGGAAAGCGCGTCAGCAAGCCCGGAGAGCCCGCCACCCGCAAGCGCCTGTGCCAGGGCCGCGATCAGCGCCGCCACGAACAGGGCAAGGGCCGAGACGCGCATGACCGGCCGCGCGCCCGGTCGCGCCCATTCAACGCACACCGCCCACGCAAGCACTGCCAGAACCAGCGGCACCAGTGTCTTCAACACCGTGAGCGAGGCAAGAGCGGCGGCGATGTCGGGCCGGGGCCCCCAGACCAGGGCAAATGCCACCGCCGCGACGCCGATACCGAGGGGCAGCGCACGCGCCAGCCGCTGGCCTGCGGTTGGCCCGGGCCGCGTGTCGGCGGCCAGCGCCGCGATGAGGCCTTCGGTCTTCATTCGATCATCCTTTCACGCAACCGGGCGATGGATTTCAGCGCACGGTGCAGGGCGACACGGACCGCCCCTTCCGACATGTCCAGACGGGTCGCGGTTTCGGTCGCCGTCTCGCCGCGCAATCCGAAGGCACGCACGATCTCGGCCGCCCTCGGATCGAGCCTGCCCAGCACCTTCTCCATGTCGTGTCCGGCAAGCGGATCGGGACCCTCCTCTGCCGGGAGCATCTCGGCGAAGTCATCGAGCGGCAGATCGACACGCGCGCCGCGAGCGCGAAAGGCATCGACCACCTTGTGCCGCGCGATGGCATAGAGCCACGGCCGCAGCGGGGCATCTTCGCGCCATGTCTGCCGCTTGAGGTGAATGGCCAGAAGCACCTCCTGCAACACGTCCTCGCATGCCTCCGGCCCCAGTTGGTTGCCGCGCGCCCTGACGACCTTGCGCAGGACCGGCGCGATCTCGCGCAGCAGACGGCCGTAAGCCGCAGCGTCGCCGCGGTTCGCGGCACGCATCAGGTCGTCCCATCCATCGGCGCGGCCTGTCGTCACTCACTCACCTGTTCGGTCCCGGGCGGCCATACGTTACGCCAGCCGGGCGGAAATTGTCCTGTGGATTGCACGGATCACGTCACCGTGACCTGTGTAACGCCGGCGCGTCTCTGCCCGTCCTGTTGTTCGGGACCGCCTTTCTGCGCCCGGACAACAGGAGAATACCCATGCACACGAAATCCCTCGCCCTGCCGCTTGCGGCATCCATCGCCGCGGCCCTCAGCCTGTCTGCAGGCCATGTGCAGGCCCAGTCGGCCACGATGGAGAAATGCTTCGGCGTCTCGCCGGCCGGTGAGAACGATTGCGCCGCCGGGCCGGGCACCACATGCGCGGGCACTTCGACCGTCGATTTCCAGGGCAACGCCTGGACACTGGTGCCCACGGGCACCTGCACCGAGATCGACCTGCCCGCGATGGCAGACGGCACGCCGCGCATGGGCTCGCTGGAAGAACTCGAGCGCGACCTTCCGCCCGCATGACCCAATGCCCGGGGCGGGCGCATTCCCGCCCCGGGCGGCGACAGGATGGTTTCCATGACGCAACTTCCCGCCACCGCCGGGCTTGGCTTCAAGCCTGCCCATTTCCAGGAGATCGCCGCAGCGCCCGGCGCTGTCGGCTTTTTCGAGGTTCATGCCGAGAACTACATGGGCGCGGGCGGCGCGCCCCATGCGATGCTGTCACATCTGCGAAGCATTGGCGCGCTGTCCATCCATGGCGTGGGTCTGTCGATCGGAGGCGCGGGGGGCCTGGACCGGGCGCACCTCGCCCGTGTCAGGGAATTGCTCGACCGCTATCAGCCCGAGAGCTTTTCCGAACACCTCGCGTGGTCGAGCCACGGCGCGGCCTGGCTGAACGACCTTCTGCCGCTGCCCTATACCTCGGCGACGCTGGCCTGCGTCTGTGATCATGTCGATGCGGTGCAGCAGGGCCTTGGGTGCCGCATCCTGCTGGAGAACCCGGCAACCTATCTCACTTTCGCGGCCTCGACCTGGGCCGAGACCGATTTTCTTGCCGAGATCGCCCGGCGCACCGGTTGCGGGCTCCTGCTCGATATCAACAACGTGTTCGTCTCGGCGACGAACCACCGCTTTGACCCTCGTGTCTATCTGGCGACGTTCCCGCTGCATGCCGTGGGAGAGATCCATCTCGGCGGGCATGACAGAGAGGAACTGCCTTCGGGCCCGCTGCTCATCGACAGCCACGGCAATGCGGTCGCGGACCCGGTCTGGTCGCTCTATGCCGAGGTGATCGCCCGGACGGGTCCGGTCGCGACGCTTGTCGAATGGGACACCGACGTGCCCGCGTTCCCCGTGCTGCTGGCCGAGGCCAGCAGGGCCAACGCGATCCTGCGGGCAGGGGGGCGCGCGCATGCGGCCTGACCCCACCCAGATGGCGGCTCAGGCGGCATTTCGGAACGCGCTGTGGCAGGATGCGCCCCCGGATGGCCTGTCCGCGCCCGACCCGGAGGAAATCCCGCGCCGCTTTGCCGTCTACCGCAACAACGTCCATCATGGGCTGTCGCAGGCGCTGGCGGCGCGGTTTCCCGTGGTCGAGCGTCTGCTGGGCACCGACTTCTTTGGAGCGATGGCCCGTGCATTCATCAAGCACGCGCCGCCCCCCGATCCGGTTCTGCTGCGCTGGGGCGCGGCGTTGCCCTGCTTTCTGGAGGGATTTCCGCCGGTGGGGCATCTGCCCTGGCTGGCGGATGTCGCACGGCTGGAGCTGATGCGCGGGCGGGCCTACCATGCCGCCGACGCAGAGCCGATCAGGCCCGGGGCCCTTGCCACGACCGATCCCGAGCGCCTGATCCTCGGGCTGCACCCTTCGGTGACGCTCTTCGCCTCTGACTATCCGGCGGTCACGATCTGGCGGATGAACACGGCCCCGGACCCGTCCCATGCCGTGCTCAAGGCCCGGCCGGAGCATGCCCTGATCGCCCGCAGCCCCGATTTCGCGATCGTCACGGAGACGCTCGACGAAGCGACGCATGGCGTGCTTGCCGCGCTGGCCACGGGCGCGCCGCTGGGGCGTGCCGCGACCCGAACCGACCCCACCGCAGCGCTCACGCTGCTTCTGCGCCATGGTCTGATCGTGGCTGCAAGGACAGGAGATCCGACATGACCACCGCCGCCGACACCGCCCGCCCCGGCATCGCCATGCGCGCCACAGCGCTGATCCGCCGCATCAATGCGATGGGCGGCCATATCCCCCGGGATGGTGTCATGCTGGCCGCGCGGGTATTTCCCGCCGTCGTGTTCTGGCAATCGGCCCGCACCAAGGTCGACGGTTTCACCATCAAGGATTCGACCTTCTTCCTGTTCGAGAATGTCTATGCGTTGCCGGTGATCCCGTCTGCCTGGGCTGCCGTTGTGGCCACGCTGGCCGAGCATGCCCTGCCTGTCCTGCTGGTTCTCGGGCTTCTGTCACGGATGTCGGCCCTCGGACTTCTGGTGATGACGGCGGTGATCCAGTTTCTCGTCTTTCCGGGCGCCTGGGTGACCCATGGGTTGTGGGCGGTGGCGTTGCTTGTGGTTCTGGGCCAGGGGCCGGGCCGACTCTCGCTGGATCACCTGCTTGGCCTCGATCGGTGTGGCACGCAGGAGAAGCACTAGGGCCGGGTCGACAGGTTTCTGTTCCCGCATTCGGCGGAATCCTGCTGCCGTGATTCTGTCGGTGTCCCGTGTCGGCGTCCCGCAGTGGGTGCTTTGCGCACCCTTGATGGCCATCAGCATGACATGAACGCCGGAATTCCGGCCGATCGCCCGCTGCCCGCTTGTGCCGGCAGGGCTGGGAAAAGCCGCGTTGGCGGGCGCGCGCGCTTGTCTGAAAGAGGGCGGCAGGGGAGAGGAGCCTTGACAGAACGCTCGTTCAGATATTTTCTAGATATACCAGATCAAGACTTGGGGCGATCAACGCCCGCAGGGAGGAAGACATGAAAACCAATCGTCGTCGTCTGCTGACGACTGTCGCTGCTGGTGCAGCGGCATCGGCCCTTGCCGCGCCCGCAGTGGCCCAGACCCGCCGCGTGCGGTGGAACTGCCCCACAAGCTGGCCGCCGCGCCTGCTGCTGCAGGATGCCCCCCGCATCCTCTCGGAGCGGCTGAACGAAATGACCGATGGCGGCTTCGAGATCCGTGTCTATCCGGCGGGCGAGATCGTGCCGCCGCTGGAGGTGTTCGACGCGGTGTCCGCCGGCACGGTGGAGTGTTCCCATTCATGGGGTGGCTACTACATCGGCAAGCGCAATGCGATCGCCATCGACGGGGGCCTGCCTTATGGTCTCAACCCTGCCCAGCACACCGCCTGGTGGATGTCGGGCGGCGGCAAGGAGGCAATGGCCCCGGTCTATGAAGAATTCAACATGATCAACTTCCTGTGCGGCGATACCGACGCGCAGATGGGGGGCTGGTTCAACCGGGAGATCAACTCTGTCTCGGATCTGGCGGGCATGCGGCTGCGCATCGCGGGGCTTGCCGGGCGGATGTTCACCGAGATGGGAGCCTCCACCCAGCTGATCCCCGGCGGCGAGATCCTGACCGCGATGGAGCGGGGGGTGATCGACGGGCTGCAGTTCAACAACCCCTTCGACGATCTGGCGCTGGGGCTGCACCGGGTGTCGCGCTATTACTACTACCCCTGCTTCCAGCATCCGTCGGCGCCGCTGTCGCTTTATGTCAACCGCGCTTCCTATGAAGCGCTCCCGGCGGAATACCAGAAGGCGCTCGAGGTGGCCTGTTCGGCCACCCATGCCGAGCATGTGGCCTTCTCGCAGGCGCAGGACGCGGCTGCCTATGCTCGCATTCGTGCGGAAGGCGCGAATTTCGAGGTGCGTCCCTTCCCCGACGACGTGATGGAGCTGGCCCGCGAGGTCAACGACCGGATCGTGACGCAATTCGCCGACGAGGATCCGCATTTCGCCCGCATCTACCCGGGCTGGAAGCAGTTCCTCGATGATATGCTTGCGTTCAACTACATGACGCGGTTCTCCTTCGACCGTTTCGTGCACGCCTGAGCGCCGGGGCCGCGCGGCCCCCTTCCGGGCGCGCCCTCCGCCCACCGTTTGGCCGAGGGGCGCGCCCTTGCATACCGGGGAGGAGCACCATGCACGCCCTGCTGCGGCTGGCCGATGTCATCGACTGGATCAACGAGCGCGTCGGCAGGGTCGCGATGTGGCTTGTGCTCGTGATGATCCTCGTGGGGTTCTTCAATGCCGTGCTGCGCTACGGCGGGCGCTGGATCGGAATTAACCTGACCTCGAACATGAGTGTCGAGGCGCAATGGTACATGTTCAGCCTCGTGTTCCTGCTGATGGCGGCCTATACACTCCGCCGCGATCAGCATGTGCGGGTGGATGTCCTGTATGGCCGTCTGTCCGACAGGGGGCGGGCGTGGGTCAACCTTCTGGGCGGGATCTTCTTCCTGCTCCCGTTCTGTGCGCTGATCTTCTACGTCTCCTATCCTTTCGTCGCCTCCTCGCTCCGTATCCGCGAGATGTCGCCGGACCCGGGCGGATTGCCACGATGGCCGATCAAGTTGATGATACCCATCGCTTTCGGGCTGCTGACGCTGCAGGGCCTGTCGATGGTCATTCGCTCGGCGGGCACTCTGGCCGGTCATGGCTCGGCCTTTCGCGACAGGAATTCATGATATGGAAGGCTGGCTTGGCCTCGCAATGTTCGCCACGGTGCTGGCGCTGATCTTCACGGGTTTTCCTGTGGCCTTTGTCCTGGGCGGAGTCACGCTTCTGTTCATGGGCCTTGGCATGGCCATCGGCGAGTTCAACTTCATCTTCATGCAGGCCCTGCCCCAGCGGGTCTTTGGATTGATGCAGAACTTCACCATCCTGGCGGTGCCGTTCTTCATCTTCATGGGCATGGTGCTGGAGCGCGCGCGTCTGGCCGAGGACCTCCTGTCCACGGCAGGCATGCTGTTTGGCAAGATGCGCGGCGGCGTGGCCATCGGCGTGGTGGTGATCGGCACGCTGCTGGCGGCCTCCACCGGCGTGATCGGGGCGACCGTGGTGGCCATGGGGCTGATCTCGCTGCCGGTGATGCTGCGCTACAAGTATCAGAACACCCTCGCCACCGGCGTGATCGCGGCGGCGGGATCACTGGGCCAGATCGTGCCGCCCTCGATCGTGCTGATCGTGCTGGGCGACCAGCTGGGCGTTTCTGTGGGCGACCTGTTCATGGGGGCCATGCTTCCGGGGCTCATGCTGGCCGGTCTCTATGTGCTCTATATTGCGGGCTATGCGATGCTGCGGCCCGATCTTGCCCCGGCGCTGCCGCCCGAGGAACTGGACGCCTTTCGTGGCCGGGCCCTGGGGTTGCGCGTGCTGCGGGTGCTGGTGCCGCCGCTGGTTCTGATCGTGGCGGTTCTGGGCTCGATCTTTGCCGGTATCGCCACGCCGACCGAGGCGGGTGCCGTGGGGGCTGTGGGCGCGATGCTGCTGGCCGCGCTGAACGGACGCATGAGCTGGGGGCTTCTGCGCGAGGCGGTGCGGACCACGGGCATGCTGACCAGCATGGTGATGCTCATCCTCGTGGGGGCGACGGCATTCGCTCTTGTCTTCCGCGGTCTCGATGGCGACTGGCTGATGCGCGACCTGCTGACCTCGCTTCCCGGAGAGGTCGTCGGCTTCCTGATCTTCAGCATGGTGCTGGTGTTCATCCTCGGATTCTTCATCGACTTCTTCGAGATCGTGTTCATCGTCGTGCCGATCCTGCTGCCGGCGGCGATGTTCCTGCAGGTCGATCTTGTCTGGTATGGCATCCTGATCGCGCTGGTGATCCAGACGAGTTTTCTCACCCCGCCGTTCGGCTTTGCGCTGTTCTACCTGCGCGGGGTGACGCCACCCGAGATCACCACAGTGGAAATCTACCGCGGGGTGGTGCCCTTCATCGCCATCCAGGTCTTTGCCGTGGTGGTTGTGTTCATGTATCCTCAGCTTGTGCTCTGGCTGCCCTCGCTGCGCTAGGAGGCCCGTCCGTGTCCGCCGATGCTCCTGCCGATACGCCCGCACCACGTGCGCCGCTTACCGTTCCCGATCTGCGCCGCGCCAAGCAGGAGGGACGCAAGATCGCCATGATCTCGGTCCCCGACTACCCCATGGCGCTTTGGGCCGAGCGGGCGGGGGCGGATATGGTCGTGGTGGGCGACAGCCTGGGGATGACGGTCTATGGCCACGCCAACACCCTTCCGGTGACACTGGAGCAGATGATCGCCCATACTGCGGCCGTGCGCCGGGGGGCACCGCGCACCTTCTGCCTGGTGTCCATGCCCTACGGCTCCTATGCCACGCCCGAGATCGCGGTCACCTCGGCCCTGCGCCTGATGAAGGAGGGGGGCGCGGATGCGGTCAAGATGCAGGGGGGGCGCGAAAAGGCCGATATCGTCGCCGCCATCGCCGCCTCCGGGGTTCCTGTGATGAGCCATGTGGGGATGTGCCCGCACATGATGCACCATTATGGCGGCTTCAAGCTCCAAGGTCGCACTGCAGCCGAGGCGCTGGCGCTGATCGAGGACGGCCGCGCTGTCGAGGCCGCGGGCGCCATCGGCTTCGAGATCGAGGCCGTGCCCGCGCCGGTCGCCCGGGCGATCGACGCTGCGGTGTCGTGCTTTACCTTCGGCATCGGCGCTGGTCCGGCCTGCACCGGCCAGATCCTGCTGGGCGCCGACCTCATGGGAGCCTTCGACGCCTTCAAGCCCAAGTTCGCCAAGCGCTATGCCGATGTGAACATGATCGCCCGGAAGGCATTCGACGACTATATCGCGGATGTGCGCAGCGGCGGGTTTCCGGATGCCGATCATTCCTATGGGATGAAGCCCGAGGAAGAGGCGGCGCTGGCCGAGGCGCTGGCGCGCCACGACAGGAAGGCCTGAGCCCATGACCACCCCGACGCAGCATCTCGACCCGCGCATGCCCTCGCCCGAGGAATGCGTCCTGCCCGCCATCCTTGCCCGCCACGCCGACCAGACCCCCGAGCGCACCTTCGCCATCTTCGCCGATGGCGAGGAATGGTCCTATGCCCGGATGCGGACAGAGGCCCTCGCCCTTGCCGCCGGGCTGGCGGGGCAGGGGGTCGGGCAGGGCGACAAGGTGCTGATCTGGCTGCCCAACGGCAAGGCCGCCCTGCGCGCCTGGTTCGGGACCAATCACCTTGGCGCGGTCTCGGTGGCCATCAACACCGCCTATCGGGGCACGCTGCTGGAGCATGTGGTCGTCAATTCCGATGCCGAGCTGGCGATCTGTCACCCCGACCTTGTTGCCCGCCTGCTGGAGACCGGAAGCCGCGGGCGCTTGCGTGTGGTCGCCACCGCACCCGAACAGGCGGCGGCCCTCGAGGCTGATTTCGCGGCCCATGGCATCACGCTTGTCCCTTTCGCGGCGCTGGAGGGGGATCCGGCCACGGTCACGGTGCCCGCGCTTTCGCCCTGGGATACCCAGTCGATCTGCTACACCTCCGGCACCACAGGCCCCTCCAAGGGCGTCCTTTCGTCCTATCTGCATCTGTGCACCATGGGCCGCAACTGCACCGACGAGGTGACACCCGAGGACCGCTTCCTCATCAACCTGCCGCTGTTTCATGTGGGCGGCACGCTCTACACCATGGGGGCGTTGTCGCGAGGTGCGTCCATCGCCGTCATGGACCGTTTCGAAACCGCCAGCTTCTTTCGGGTCTGTGCCGATCTGGGGGCCACGCAATGCCTGTTGCTGGGGGCGATGGCGGGGTTCCTGCTGCGATCGGGACCGCTCGAGGCCGAGGACCGGCACAGCCTGCGCTATGTCTATGTCATCCCGCTGTCAGAGGATCCGCGCGCACTCAAGGCGCGGTTCGGCTTTGACTGCTCGACCCTGTTCAACATGTCCGAGATTTCCGCGCCCATCCGGGCCGGCACCAACCCCGAGACACTTGGCGCCGCAGGCAGGCTGCGGCCCGGCTACGACGCCCGGATCGTGGACGAGAACGATTGCGAGCTGCCCCGTGGCACGCCCGGAGAGCTTGTTCTGCGTGCCGACATGCCCTGGGCGCTGTCGCATGGCTATTACAAGATGCCGGAGGCCACGGCCCGGGCCTGGCGCAATGGCTGGTTTCACACCGGAGACATGTTCCGCCAGGACGAAAGCGGCCAGTTCTTCTTTGTCGATCGCGCCAAGGACGCCATTCGGCGCCGGGGCGAGAACATATCCTCCTTCGAGGTGGAGGCCGAGGTGGTCGCCCATCCCGACATCCTTGAATGCGCCGTGGTGGGTGTGCCCTCCGAGCATTCGGAAGAGGACGTTCTGGCCGTAGTGGTTCCCCGTGCTGGTGCGGCGATCGACCCGGCTGCGCTGGTGCAGTTCCTGGCGGGGCGGATGGCCCATTTCATGGTGCCGCGCTACGTGCGCGTGATCGACGCCCTGCCGAAGACGCCGACGGCCAAGGTGGAAAAGCATGTGCTGCGCAGCGCGGGCATCACCCCTGAGACCTGGGACCGGGAGGCCCACGGCCTCGTGCTGCGCGCCCAGCGCCTGGCATGAGTGTCGCCACCGCCTATTATGGCGGCCACGCCCCCGACGTGGTGATCCCGATCCGCACCGCGGGCCTGGGCGCGCGGTTTGGCCGCTACCGGACCGAGATGAGCCTGCGCCGGGTGATGGCCTATGCTGCGGGCATCGGCGCGGACGACGACCTCTATCTTGACGATACGCTGCCCGGGGGGCTGGTGGCGCCGCTGGGCATCACCTGCGCGACCGACTGGCAGTTGTTCATCACGCCCGACTGGCTGCAGGCTGTCGGCCGGAATCGCGACAATCTGTTCAACCACCTGGTCCACGGCTCCCAGGTGACCGAGTTCCACCGCCCCGTCCGGCCCGGCGATCTGCTGCAGATCGAGGGGCATATCGTCGAGATGCGAAACACCGGCGCGGGCGCGGTGGTCACCGCGCGCATCGATACGCAGGATGCCAAGACGGGCGATCCAGTCGCCACCGGCTGGTTTGCCTCGCTCTATCGCGAAACCCCGCTGGACGGGCAGGACGGGCGCGTCGAGCCGGTCCCGGCGCTGCATGATGCGCCCGCGCCGGAAGCGCTTGCGGGTACCATCGCGCTGCCTGTCCCGCGCACGCAGGCGCATCACTATACCGAATGCGCCGACATCTGGAATCCGATCCATACCGAACGCGGTTTTGCGCGGGCCTCGGGCCTGCCGGATATCATCCTGCACGGCACCTGCACCTGGGCCATGACCCTCCAGAGGCTGGCGGCGCTGCACCGCCCCGGTTCCACCCGTCCCTTTCGCCGATTTGGTGCGCGCTTTTCGGGCTACCTGGTGCCGGGGCAGGAGGCGCGGATCCTGCACGGACGCCCGAAAGAAGGGCGCATCCCCTTTGCCGTTCAGGCCGCTGACGGCAGGCTTGCGCTCTCCCACGGTTTTGCCGAGCTGGCCCCATGAACGCCACCCCGGAAGATCCCGCTCCTGTCTGGCTCGAGGTCGCGCTCAACGGCCCCTGGGGCCGCGATCGTCAGCCGCTCCTGCCACTCAGCGTGGCCGAGATCGTCGCCGAGGGCGTGGCCTGCGCCAAGGCCGGGGCCGCCATCATTCATGTCCACTCACGCGACCCGGAAACCGGTGTCCAGCGGGATGATGCGGATCTCTATGCCGCCATCATCGAGGGGATCCGCGGACAGGTCGAGTGCATTGTCTATCCCACTCTGCCGCTGGCAGGCGCGGCGGGCCATGCGGCAGGCGACACGGTCGCGGCACGGTTTGCCGCCGTGGAGGGCCTGGCCGCGCGCGGCCTTCTGGAATGGACGGTTGTCGATCCCGGTTCGGTCAATTTCCTGCATCGTGACGGGGTCGCGGAGGGCGATGACGGTTTCCTCTACCGCAATCCGGGCGATCACATCCGGGCGGGCCTCGATGTCGCGCGGCGGGCGGGGGCGGTGCCATCCTTCGCCATCTACGAGCCGGGCTTCACCCGCGCCGGGGCAGCGCTTGCCGGGGCGCTGGGCACGCGGGAGCCCGTCTATCGCTTCATGTTCACCGACGGGTTTCACTGGGGCTTTCCTGCGCGTGACTGGGCGCTCGATGCGCATCTGCGCCTGTTGGAGGAGATCGCGCCGGGCGCGCCATGGATGGTGGCGGGGCTGGATGTCGACATCCTTCCGCTGGCGGCAACGGCCATCGCGCGCGGTGGACACCTGCGCGTGGGGCTGGAGGATGCGCCGTTCGGCACCCGCTTGCCCAACATCGCCTGGGTGGAGCGCGGCCTTGCCGCGATCGAGGCGGCGGGGCGCCGCCCCGCCACACCCGGGGAGGTGCGCGCGGCCTGGCAAGGGTGACGGGTCGGTCACCCGCCCCGTGAGGCCGGCGAACAGGACAAGGCGCGGCCTAGAACCCTTCGTCCAGCGAGCCGCGGACGAATTCCTCGACGTAATCCATGAGACGGCTCGCCGCCGTATCGGCCCCTGCCTCGTCTCCTGCCACGATCGCCTCGGCCACCTCGGCGTGATGATGCGCGGCGCGCACGAGATCGAGCCCGGTCTTGACCCGGGCGTACCAGAACCGTCGTGAGCGGGTCTGCAGCAGGGCCAGCGCCTCGGTTGCGTGGGGGTTGCGCGCGGCATCGCAGACGGCGCGGTTGAACTCTGCGTCAAGGCGCATGAATTCCGTTCCGTCGACTTCTTCGCCCACGGCGCGCATACCCGAGGCAATGACGCTCAGCGCCGCGATCTCTTCGTGCTGTCGGCGGCGGGCGGCGCGACCGGCGACGAGACGCTCCAGCGGGCGGCGCACTTCGAGGGCCAGCAATTCGCCGCGCGGGTTCATCTCGGTTACCCAGATCCCGCGCCGGGGCTGAATCTCCAGCAGACCGTCCCGTTCCAGCAGCTTGAGTGCCTCGCGAACGGGCGTGCGTCCGATACCGACGCGCGCGCACAATTCCGCCTCGCGGATCAGGCTGCCCGGCCGAAGGGCCAGCGTAGTCAGCATCTCCTCCAGACGCGCATAGGCCAGACTCGCAAGGCTGCCCGCGCGGGTTTCGGGAATCGGGGGAATGGCGTGCTTCATGCCAGGATCTGACCAACCGACTTCGGGGCGACAGGGCATTGTGCCCCGCCGCCCGGGAATGTCAAACCCGGTAACGCCGCGTCAGGCGCGCATCTTGGTCTTGTCGGTGCCCTGGAGGTAGGTCGCAACCTGCCGGTCCATTGCGGCGGCATGTTCTGCCACAGCGGCGGCATCGGCGTCGGCGCGCGGCGATGTCTCGGGATGAAAGTGCCCGTAATCGTCGCGACCCCGCACGAGAAGCGCGGAATCCCCTGCGATCTTGGTCTGTTTCACATAGGGGGGGATGTAGCGGACAGCGAGGCCGATACGCCGGTGTCCGGCCATGTTGGGCCCGGAATCGTGCAGCATGCGGATATGATGAAGCGAGATCTCTCCGGGCTTCAGCACGACATCCACCGTGGCGCTCTCGTCGATATCGACCTTGGCAACCTGACCGCGAGACAGCAGGTTGTTGGCATCGTACGTATCTTCGTGCACGATCTGGTCGGAGTGGTGGCTGCCAGGCATGAAGCGCATCGCCCCGGATTCCACTGTGGCGGGCGTCAGGGCCACCCAGGCGGTGACCACCGCGTCATCGGGATAAAGCCCCCAATAGGTGCTGTCCTGGTGCCAGGACACGAACGCCGGGCTCCCGGCCTCCTTGACGAAGAGGTTGGTGGTCCAGCACAGGATGTTCGGCCCGATGATGTCCTCGACGGCATCCAGAATGCGCGGATGGCGCACGATTTCGTCGGCCCATGTATAGAGCAGGTGGGTCTTGTGCCGGTCGTTGCCCTCGATCGGCCCTCGGGCGGCCTCGCAGGCCTCCATCCGGCGCGCAAGATCAGCGGCGTCCTCTTCCGACATCACCCGAATCGGCAGGTGAAAGCCGTTGCGGCGCCAATTCTCGATATGGGCCGATTCCAGCACCTTTCGCGCGATTGCGCCCGTGGGTGCGTTCATGATCTCCTCCCTTTCCGCCGCCATGTCCGGGTCCATCCCGGCTGTCGGTTCTGGTACATATATCGCTGATATTTCAGTTTCAGTCAATCGTTGCGCTGGATCTGACGCCAGGCTGCCGCCTTCGCGTGCCGGGCAAGGTCGCGCGGTCGGGTCCGGGCTCAGATCTCGGAGACGGCCTTGGCCAGCAGATCGCGGACCTCGCCTGCAACGGCGTGCAGGCCCGGGTTATCCACGGCCTGCATCGAGGCGACGGGGTCCACCGCGCTGACCTCTATGCCGGTCTCGGTCTCGCGCAGGATCACGTTGCAGGGCAGCATCACGCCGACGCGGGGCTCCATCCCGATGGCGTCCCATGCCAATTGCGGATTGCAGGCGCCCAGGATCCTGTATCCGGGCATCTGGCGATCGAGCTTCTTCTTCATCGTCGCCGAGACATCGATTTCCGTCAGGACACCGAAACCATGTGCGGCAAGGGCCGCGCGGGTGCGGGTATCGACGGTGTCGAGGTCGGCACCATCTATCAGACGATCAAGGGTGTAGGGCATGTTGTTTCCTTCTCCGACAGAGGTCAGGCGATCTGCCTGTGCTGAAACGGGACTCTGAGGCAGGCACTGACGTCATTCAACCGTTCCTGGGGGCTGTCACCCTGCAGGATGTCGTCTCTTCGGCAGGAAGCGATCAGCGCCACGTTCGCGAGCATGAAAGCCGACCGCACTGGCGGGCTGGTGCGGATCGCCACTGCGCGATGCCACCGATGAGGGCCTCGCCCCTGGACAGGTACGGGATCGGGCGCTGCCGGGCCCAGCAGGGATTCAGTTCCCGATACCGTTCGTACCAAACATGAAGGTCTGCGCGAGAAACAGCACAACCAGCAGGATTGCGACGATGGGACCAAGCCCGATCGCCCTGACACCTTGCGGCACGGCGGTTCTTCTCTGACCGCCCTGCCTGCCCGAGGCGCTGGGCAACAGGTCGACAAGCCGGGGTATGATCGCGCCCTGGTCGCGGCCCAGAGCCGGGACGTCGCCGAAACGGGTCAGCAGGCTTCCAAGGCGGTTGCGCGCGCCATCGCGTGGCAGGTCCGACAGCTCGGCGGCCTCGTCCCAGGGGTCGAGCCCGAGGCGTGCGAGGGCCGAGAGGACACTGACGGTGTTGCCGCCACGATCCACTCCGACCGGCGCGTAAAGGAACCCGTCAAACGGGGTGCCCCTCTGGCCGTATTGCTCCGTTCCGGGCATCAGGATCATCCTTTTCGATGAGTGTTCAGGGATGGCTCGGTCAACCCGCCGCCCCTGGAGTGGCGGGAGACGGAATCGTCCCAACCCCAGCCACCAGAGACCCCGATACACGACAGTTCCCGCCGTCACCATGATGCAGATCAGCGCGCGACCTTCGTTCTGCGCGATCATCGTGGCCGCTCGGCGGTGGCCAGGAACGCAACGGTATCTGGTCCGTGACCATTGATCGCGGGCGGCGGGGTGACTACCTCATTCGTGATCATGCTGCCACTGCCGTGGCATCGTCCGGGCCCGGCGCGTGGCAGGCGGCGAACGCTGGCGGTCTGCCGCCGTCGTTGCGCGCGCGCTGACCATCGGGAAGGGCCGTCATGCGAGGATCGGAAATCGGGAAGACAAGCTCATTCGCTGTAGCGCTCAGGGGCCGATCCGGGGACCTGATGTCGCGCCTTCCGGCGACCGGGCGGCGTCTGATCGGCTCGATTGCGGGTCGCACCAATGCCCGGGGCGTACAGCGCGCGCGCCCTGGCAGCGCGGAGCCGCCGAGAGACGAATGACAGAGATGAATACAACCAGAGCTTTCCCCGCAGCACGCACCCGTCTTCGACCGGCGCGGCTGTCTGGTCATGGTCCGGTTTTTCGGCTTGTGCGCCGTCTGGCCGTGGGTCTGATCCTTCTGGCAGGGATATTGGGACTTGCCGCGCAAGACACCACGCCCCCCGAGCCGGTGATCGTGCTGACCGCGCAGGGTGCCGTATCGCCCGCCATGTCGGATTACATCCGCCGCAACCTCGACATCGCCGCAGAGCGCGGCAGCCCGCTGGTGGTGCTGAAGCTGGACACGCCCGGCGGGCTGGACAGTTCGATGCGCGAGATCATCAAGGCAATCCTCGCCTCACCCGTGCCGGTGGCCACATGGGTGGCGCCGCAGGGTGCCCGGGCCGCCAGTGCGGGGACCTTCATCCTCTATGCCAGCCACATCGCCGCCATGGCCCCGGCCACCAATCTGGGCGCTGCGACCCCGGTATCCCTGACCGGCCCGGGCTCCGGTGATGACGGCCAGCGCACGCCCTTGCCCTTTGGTCCTTCGCAGCCGGATGACGGCGATACGGAATCCGCCGACCCCGCCGGCACCCCCGCGCCCCGGTCCTCGGGCAGTGCCATGGAAGCCAAGGTGATCAACGATGCCGTGGCCTATATCCGCGGCCTTGCGGAACTGCGCGAGCGGAATGCCGACTGGGCCGAGACGGCAGTGCGGGAGGGCTCCAGCCTCAGTGCCTCGGCAGCCGCAGCCGAGGGCGTGATCGACTTTCTTGCCGCCGACATCAGAGCCCTTCTGGAACAGGCCGATGGCCGCAGCGTCACGATGAACGGCGGCCAGCTGACACTGGCCACCGAAGGACTGGCACATGAGGTGATCACCCCGGACTGGCGCACCGCCATACTGAGCGTGATCACGAACCCGAATGTGGCGCTGATCCTGATGCTTGTCGGGGTCTATGGCATCATCCTGGAATTCCTGAACCCCGGCGTGCTGGTGCCGGGTACTGTCGGCGGCATCAGCCTGCTTCTGGGCCTCTATTCCCTCGCATTGCTGCCGATCAGTTATGCGGGGGTGGGTCTGATACTGCTGGGGCTTGCATTGATCGTGGCCGAGGCCTTTGCGCCGTCTTTCGGGATTCTGGGGATCGGTGGAACGACGGCGCTTGTGCTGGGTGCCGTGATCCTGATCGACACCGACGCTCCGGGTTTCGTGGTGTCGGTTCCGATCATCGCGGGCGTGGCCCTGGCGGGGCTGATATCAACGCTGATCGTCGCACGCCTTGCAGCCAGATCCTTTGGCGCAAGGGTGGTCAGCGGCGGCGAGGGCATGATCGGCAGCCCCGCCACGGTCCAGCAATGGCAGCGGCGCGCGGGGCATGTCTGGGCGCAGGGGGAACGCTGGCAGGCCAGCGGGCCCGAAGACCTGCGCGAGGGCGAGACCGTGCGCGTCGCGGCGATCAAGGGGCTTGTGCTGCAGGTGGAGCGCGACGGCCCGACGACCTGAAACAAGGCCCTCAAGGGGCAGGAGGACGACATGGATTTTCTGTTCGATTTCGGATTCTACGGTGTGCTGGCCGTCTTTGTCCTGGCGCTGCTGGCATCGGCCATCAAGATCCTTCGGGAATACGAGCGCGCGGTGGTGTTCACCCTGGGCCGCTTCACCGGGGTCAAGGGTCCGGGCCTGATCATCGTGATCCCCGGCATCCAGCAGGTCGTGCGCGTGGACATGCGGGTCAAGGTGCTGGACGTGCCCAGCCAGGACGTGATCAGCCGCGACAATGTCTCGGTACGGGTCAACGCCGTGATCTACTTCCGCGTCCTCGACGCCGAACGCGCCACCATCCAGGTCGAGAACTTCATGCAGGCAACCAGCGAGCTGGCGCAGACAACGCTGCGCTCGGTGCTGGGCAAGCATGAACTCGACGAGATGCTCTCCGAGCGGGATACGCTGAACAGGGACATCCAGGAATTGCTGGACGCGCAGACCGATACCTGGGGCATCAAGGTCTCGAATGTCGAGATCAAGCATGTGGATGTGACAGAGACGATGATCCGCGCGATCGCCCGTCAGGCCGAGGCCGAACGCGAGCGCCGCGCCAAGGTCATCAATGCCGAGGGCGAGGCGCAGGCCGCCGAAAAACTGCTGGAAGCCGCGCAGATCATGTCCCGCGATCCCGGGGCGATGCAACTGCGCTATCTCAGCTCGCTGAACGTGATCGCCGCCGAGAAGAATTCGACCATCATCTTCCCGTTTCCGATGGAGCTCGCCGGCCTGATCCCGGGCATGAAGGTTGTCGCTCCGAAGGATTGAGCCCGCAGCCGCAATGGCTCGGGAGCGTCGAGGCCCATCGGAGGCCCTTGCGCCGCACCCGCATGGCAGGTGGCGCGATGTCTGCCAGTGCCCAGCCGGTGTGCCTTCCGTCATGAGAGGGTCGCAATGTGCGGCTCCGGTCCCCATATGAAGGCAAGGCTGATGTCGCCGCGCCTTCATCCGCTCGCCAGCCCGTCTTCCCTTGTCGGATGACCTTTCTGCAAGGGCAGGAGGCTGACGTGCCAATCCGGAGGCGCAACACAGCCCGAACAGACGGCAAGGCCCTTGCTGACCCTGCCTGCCGGGGCTGCCGAGAGTCGGGACGTGTTCGCAGGACATGATCTCTCCCGCCCGGGCGCTTTGGTCGGGGACGACATACAGTTTCAGAAACCGATCCGGCGCTCTGTCAGCGATCTGGCGCGGCTGATCGAACGCGAGGAGCGGAATTGATGACCGATGAAAACGTGGCTCTTTTGCCGGCTGTGCCGGCGCGCGGCGACACGTCGGCACAGCGGCATTGCCTGTGCTGCAAGGCCGTGTTCCCGAGCGAGGGGTTCGGCGAACGCATCTGCAAGCGATGCAAGTCACAAGCTGCCTGGAAATCCGCGATCTCGTCCGGTCATGGCGCAAGCCGCCGCCGCTCGGCCAGATGATCAGGGCCGCATGACGTGCCGGTTCTGAACATCCTCCATCGCACCGAATACCGCTACGGCTCTGCAGTCGCACCGGGTCCGCACCGCATGATGTTGCGCCCGCGCGAGACGCGCGAGTTGCGCCTCCTGTCGTTCGACCTGATCATCCGACCCGAGGCGAGCGTGACCTGGGCGCATGATGTCGCCGGGAATTCCATCGCCACTGCCACGTTCCCTGGCCTGACCGATCATCTGACGATCGAGAGCCGGATGACGGTCGATCTGAGCGCGCAGGCATGGCCGGTATTCGACATCGCCGCATCTGCCCAGCACTACCCGTTCCGTTATTCCGATGAGGACTGGATCGATCTCGGCGCACTGGCCCGCCCGCAATATGCCGACATGGCCGGGCGGTTGTCCGGCTGGGCAGAGGGCTTCGTGATGGGCCGACCGACGGACACCCTGTCTCTGCTGCGGGATGTCGGCAACGGCGTCTCGGGGCAGATCAGCTACCAGAGCCGGGAGGTCGAAGGCACGCAGGGACCGCTCGAGACGCTGGACCGCGGCTGGGGATCGTGCCGGGACATCGCCGTTCTGTTCGCCGAGGCCGCTCGCACGCTGGGCTTTGGTGCCCGTATTGTCTCGGGGTATCTGTTCGATGCCACACAAGACCTCATCGGTTCGGCCGATGGGGGCTCCACGCACGCTTGGGTCGAGGTCTTCGTGCCCGGTGCCGGCTGGATTTCCTTCGACCCGACCAATCGCTCCATGGGTTCCGCGAACCTGATCCCCGTCGCCGCCGCACGCCACATCGCCCAGGTCGCACCGGTGACCGGCAATTTCCGCGGACGCCCCTCGGACCTGCTGGGCATGGCCGTGCAGGTCACGGTCGCGCCGGCAGGCCGGGGGGGAGCCTAGCCCGCCAGGGTGCGGGAGTTTTCCGGTCTCGAAGCCTCTGCGGGGCTCTCCTGAAGCGGTCCCGGCGGCTGTGTGGGTCGGGACCGCGCCCTGCGGGTTGCGATCTCTTGCCGCAAGACGGGTGGCGAACCCGCGAGACCCGATCCGGGGCCGCGGCTTCCGCCATGTGTCCGCGTGAGAGCGCCGCCATGATCAGGTTGCGTCCCGGCTGTTCCGTCGGGGCGTCCAGAACCCGTTCACCAAATGAAAACCGGTCACCGGTTCACATTGATCTCCCCGGGCGTCACGACTATCGTGAACGCGCTGCCCGGGGGGGAAAGCAAGACAGGGCCGTTCGGCATGCTTGAGTTGTTCCTCTTCGGCGATCAGGTCGCCACCTATAGCGGTGTGACGTCATCGGGAAACGCCAATGGCGTTCAGGTGACGCTATCCGGGGTCGAGACGCTTGGCTCCTCGGCGGATGTGTTCCGAATCGTGGTTCGCCAGATCAACTCGGGCCAGGATGCCTTCCAGAACGGCCAGCGTGTCGACATCTATTCGTGGCCCGACAACACGCCGATCGTGCAGAATCTCAACCCGCAGCATGACATGTATCAGGGGCGTGCCTCGTCCGGGTCGCACCAGATCTTCACGAACGCGAATTATGCCTTCGACCTGGCCGGCTTTACCGGAGCCACGGCGCAATACGGTCCCGGCTCTGACCCGCCGCGCTCCGAGCGATTGCCGTTCGACAATCTGCTGTCCGATCCCCCCGCTGCGCCCTGCTTTACCGCAGGCACGCCCGTCGAGACACCGGACGGATGGCGCGATGTCGCCGCGCTGCGCCCGGGCGATCGGGTGATGACACGCGACCATGGCCCGCAGGAAATCCTGTGGGTGGGCGTGCGCCGGGTCGCGGGCATCGGCGAATTCGCTCCGGTCAGGTTCGCGCCCGGCGTTCTGGGCAACCGTGACCCGCTGCTGGTCTCGCCCCAGCACCGGATGATGATCCACGACTGGCGCGCAGAGCTGTGGTTCGGGGAAGGTGAGGTTTTCGTCGCCGCAAGGCATCTTGTCGACGGGTGCGGCATCACCTTTGCCGAGATGCCGTCTGTCACCTATGTCCACGTGCTGCTGGCGCGCCATGAAGTGATGAACGCCGATGGCGCGGCGGCTGAATCCCTGCATCTTGGCCCCTATGCCGTCAGCAGCCTCCCGCGAGGCGCGCGCGCCGAGATCGCGGCACTCTTTCCCGAGATCGCAACAGACGTGCGGCATGCCCCCCGGACTGCCCGCCGCTGCCTGCGCGGCTGGGAAGGGCGCATGCTGGCAGGGCGCGCGGATCCGGAGGCGCAGGCCGCGTGACGTCGCAACAGGCCCGGCGGTCGGCTTGAGCGCGCATCAGAGGATCGGGACTGCCTCTGTCGGGGCCGCCCTCGCGCAGGGGAAGGACCACCCGATGCGTTTTGCGTTCCACCGAACCCGGATGTAACCCCGGGTCAGACCTGTTAGGCTATGCCGATGTTGCGCCTGTTCGGTCTGTTCGGAAAATCCGCCGCGATGAATGCACTCGATGACGCGCTGCGCGTGGTCGGGGTGCATCCGCTGCTCGTGCCGGAGGCGGTGAAGCTCATGGTGATCCGGCTCCACAAGCGCGGTATCGCACCCGGTTCTTCGGATGCGGAAGTCGGCGACAGTGCGGAGCTTCTGGCTTTCTGCATGCTGGGCCGCGACGACTTTGTCGAGAGCAACAGCGCCAGTGCCGCAGATCGTGCAGAGCAGCGCCTGGAAGCCGCCATCGCCGCAGGCGACTCGCGGGATGCCAAGCTCGTGCTGCTTGCGCTTCACGCAGGCATCATCGCACCTGACATCGCCGAATACATCGACGTCGAGGATCGCTGAACATCGACGCGGTACCTGAGATGCGCGGCCGCATGATGCGGGGCATGTGGTCGAATGGCGCGCTTCGGGCGGCCCCGGGTAAGCCTGACCCGCCGCGCGGCATCGCGCGCCTGCCCCATCAAGCCCGTGCTGCCGCCGATTTGCCTCATTGGGGGTCAGGTTGCTATAGCTCGGCACGAATATGCCAGAAGGAGCTTTGACATGATGCTTGTGCGCGGTTGGATTCTGGGCCCCATGGTCGGGGCCGGGCTGGTCTTCGGGGCCGCGACGGGTGCGGCGCAGGAGGCCATCGGCGAGATCGTCGCGACGATCGACGGAGAGCCGCGCGCCTGGCGCACACTTGGCCCGGATGGGTCCGGCACCGACTACAACACGTTCCTTGAGGTCTTTGGCCCGATGCAGGGCGTCAGCCTGATGGGATTTCCGCCCGGCCGCGTCACGATCCGCGGCACCGTTCAGCTTACCTTCACCTTGATGGGTGACGCGCTCGACCTCTTCGAGCAGGAGGTGATCTATGCGCCTGAGGGGATGAGCCGGATGTGGGTTTCGCTGGAGGGCGAGGATCTGATCACGGTCGAGCATTTCGAGGCGTCGGGTTCGGAAGCCGAGGTTTCCGGTCGGGTCGCAGGCCGCGTGTGCCTCAAGGAGGGCCTGTTCTCGGAGCCCGACCCAGAGCGCTGCAAGAGTATCGAGGGAACATTCGGCTCCCGCGTTCCCGCCGCAGCAGACTGACGCATCGCGGGAAGCAAGGCCCGCAGCCCTGTCTTCCGGCCAAGGGATCGAACGGGTCGCGCGCGGGGGTGAACTCGGCGGGACGGGAACGGAGATGCCTGGCCCTGCCGTGACGCGCAAGGTACCCTGTCATTCACGCCTCGACGACCCTGATCGGCACACCCCCGATATAGGCGGCGATATCCTCGACCATCTGGCCGTAGAACAACCGCAGATGTTCCCGGGTCACATAGCCCCGGTGCGGCGAAATCACGGCGCGATCAAGGGTCCGGAACGGGTGATCAGGGGCAAGCGGCTCGTGATCGAAGACATCGAGCGCAGCTCCGGCGATCCGGCCGTGCTGCAGGGCGTCGATCAGCGCGGCCTCATCGATCAGCGGCCCGCGCGAGGTGTTGATCAGGAGGGCCTCCGGTTTCATCCGTGCAAGCTCGGCTGCGCCGACGATTCCCTGGGTGCGTGCGCTGAGCTTGAGGTGGAGCGTGACGAAATCCGCTCTCTCGAACAGCTCGGCCTTGCCGACAGGCCGGGCCGGAGTGCCACTGCAGGCCTCTGCCGTCAGGTTCTGGCTCCAGGCCAGAACCTCCATTCCGAAAGCCTCTCCGATCTGTGCGACACGCCGTCCCAGCCGGCCAAGCCCTACAATTCCAAGCACCTTGTCCTGCAGATCGATACCGACGGGCGCGGGCCAGACCTCGCCGGTCTTCATCGCGATGCTGGTCCTGCCGACCTGCCGCGCGAATTCGAGCAGATGGGCAAAGACAAGCTCTGCTGTCGGATGCGCAAACGCCCTGGTTCCCGAGACGACGATGCCACGCTCATGGGCGGCGGCCATGTCGATGGAGGTGTTTCGCGGCCCCGAAGTGACCAGCAGGCGCAATCGGGGCAGGGCCCCGATTACACTGCGCGGAAAAGCTGTCCGCTCGCGCATCAGGCAGATGATGTCGAAGCCTGCCAGCCGCGAGACGAGCTGTGCCTCGTCGTCGAGAATGTCGTGGAAGAAGGTCACCCTCGCCCCGGGTTCCAGGGCCGACCACTCCGCCATGTCCCGGGCAACCCGCTCGTGATCATCGAGAACGGCGATCTCCAGGGTCATGTGGATTGCCCCGGGCAGCCGCGCAGCATGCGGGCCATGGCCGCCTCGATGACCCGCCGCCCCTCCTGCATCTCGGGGACAAGGTCCTCGATCGACATCCGCTCAAGCCATTCGCGCGGAAACACCCGGGACAGGCTGCCGTGGCCCTGCGCGCCCTCAGGCGGGCAAAGCGGAACCGCGACCGCCGCAAGCGCGGGATTGTTGCGCCCCACCGTACTTGAATAGCCGCGCCTGCGCAGCCTGTTCAGTTGCGCCCGGAAGTCCTTCCAGTTGTCTCCCAGCCCGGCGCTTTGGATCGATGTGGAATGATCGAGATAGATCGCGCGGGCCCGGGCTGGCGGCAGCAGGCTGAGGATCGCCAGCGAAGCCGCATTGCGAAACAGCGATACCTTGACACCCCGCTCGTTGAACAGATCGACCTGAAATCCCCTGGCATCAATAATCTGCGTGCCCTCGGAATGCAGGCAGATGACGGCGTCGCCCTGGATGCTGCACAGCCGGACAAGCGAGTTGGGCTGTGCCTCCGAAAGCTCGCGCATGACCTCGCGGCTGCACAGGACCATCGGGTCGGTCCGCTGCAGGATGCGGTCGAGTTCGACAACCCGCGGTCCGATCCCGTACTGACCGCCACCGACGGCGGTGATGAGCCCGATCGATGCCAGCGATTCAAGGTAGCGATAGGCAGAGGCCTGAGAACACCCCAGCTCGTCCATGATCTCGTCGACCCGGATGCGCGGGCGCTCCTCGCTGATCATGTTGATGATCTCGAGACCACGCTGCATGCTGCTCTCGGGCCTTTGGCGGGGATGATGCAGGAGCCGGGCCCCGGCCTCCCCGGGGCCATCCTGCGCTTCCGGATTGATGGACGAATTGGCGGTCATTCCCAGCCGTTTTCCTTGGAGTTCAGAGGATATTCCATAGCCCGCGCAGACGGCAACTGCCAGCCATCGGGAATGCAAAGGTGGTGGCGATCCAGGTCCCCGACCGTGGGTGCGCCCAGCAGGCCCATCACGCGAAGGGTTTCCGTGCGCAGCATCTCGATGACATCGGCGGCCCCCTTCTCTCCCCCGACCGTTACTCCGAAAAGCGGTGCCCGGCCCGTCATGACTGCCGATGCCCCCAGCGCGAGCGCCTTTGCGATATCGCTGCCACGGGAAAAGCCGCTGTCGACGATCACGGGAACCCTGCCCTCGATGCGATCGAGGACGGCAGGCAGGGCGCGGATGGCGGGAAGTGCGGAATCCAGCATCCTGCCGCCATGGGTGCTGACGATCAGCGCATCGGCGCCCACCGAGACCGCCCGCTCTGCGTCATCGGGCGCTAGGATGCCCTTGACGATCAGCCGCCCGTCCCAGGCGCGGCGCAATGCGTGCAGATCCTCCCAGGTCACCGAGTCCGACTTGGGCATCGCGCGACCCATTGGAGCGGAGGTGAACCGGCTGCGGTAGCTCTCGGGCAGGTTCTCGTAGCGGGGCAGGCCGGTTGTCATCGCATAGCGCGCCAGGACGCCGAGCAGCCACCGCGGGTGTGAAAGGACATCAAGCAGGTTGCGCCGCGACGGCCGGAAGGGCAGCGTGAAGCCGTTGCGGAAATTGTACTCCCTGTTCGAGGGGACCGGCACGTCCACGGTGACCACCAGCGCCTCGAAGCCGGCCCGGGCCACCCTTGCCACAAGCTCCCGCGAGAGGTTCTTGTCCGGCCAGATGTAGAGCTGGAACCACTTGGCGAGCCCCTCGATCTCGGCGATACGTTCGATCGCGGTCAGCGAGCCCGTGGCAAGGGTAAAGGGAATGTCGGCTGCGGCGGCCGCGCGCGCCACCTGCAGTTCGCCCTGATAGGCCATCAGCCCGGCCGCACCCGTCGGCGCCACCACAAGCGGTGCCGCGATCTCCCGGCCGAGTAATGTCGTCCGCGTCGTGCGTTGCGAGACGTCGATCAGCGTGCGTGGCAGGAACTTGATCTCGTCCAGTGCATCGCGGGCGGCTGCGAGGGCCTTTTCGTCCTCGGTCCCGCGGTCGACGAACTCGAAGAGCCCGCGCGGAAGCCGCCGGCGCGCTGCCGCCCTGTAATCTGCGACGTTGTACACATCATCCTCCCGGCCCCATCGCTGCAGCACATAGGGCGTTGCACAAGCGAAGGAATACAGATATTGATTATCCTATAGTGCGAAAAGCTTCAATCTATCAATATACGAGAAGCCCGCACATAAACGAGGAGGAGAACCCGATGCACGTCTCGATTTCGCGCAGAATCCAAGCGATCTGCCTTGCCGCCGGCATGGCGCTGGGCCTTGGCAGCGCGCCTGCGCTCTCGCAAGCCGGGCTTGGCGGCCCGGTGTCGCTGGTGGTTGCCTATGCACCCGGCGGCGCGACCGACCTGATGGCAAGAACGCTGTCCGACCCGCTGTCCGCCGCCCTTGGAGAGACCGTTCTGGTCGAGAACCGCCCCGGTGGCGGCACCATCGTCGGCACGCTCAGTGTTCTGAACGCGGCACCCGACGGGCGGACCCTGCTCTACGGAACCAACGCGACCCTGCTCAACCAGATCCTCCGGGACTACGAGAATTATGATCCGGTCGAGGACCTGACCCCGGTCGCGGTCGTGGCGACGCAGCCGCTTGCGGTCATCGCGCATCCCTCGCTGCCCGCCGACACGATCGAGGAGCTGGTGGCGCATGCACGTGCGAACCCGGGAGCGGTGAACTTCGCGTCCTCGGGCAACACATCGCTTCAGCACATCGCCGGCGAGATGCTGGGATCGGTGGCCGAAATCGACATGCTCCACATCCCCTATTCGGGAGCCGGTCCGGCACTGATCGATCTGCTTGCGGGGCGCGCGGATATCATGATCACGTCGCTGGTGGGTGTGCGCGAACATATCGAATCCGGCGCGCTGAAGCTGCTTGCGACGACGGGCCCGGAGCGCTCTCCGTCGGATCCGGATGTGCCGACCGTGGCCGAAGCCGGCTATCCCGGCTTCAACGCCATGTCGTTCCAGGCGGTATTCGGACCGCGCGACCTGCCGGACGAGATCGTGGCAAAGCTCAATGAGGGGCTGCGCGAACTCGTCACCGATGAGCTGAAGGCGTCGATTCTTCAGCGCGGGATGGTGCTGGAGATTTCCAGCCCGGAAGAGATGCGGGCCTACCTGACCGAGCAGCGCGAGACGTTCAGCCGTATCATCTCCGAGACAGGTATCGTTCTGCAGTGAACTGTGTCGTATGAGTGAGGGGGCGGCACTTCGCGTGCCGTCCCTTCGCGTAACAGAGGACCTCCCGCCATGCGTCAGGTCGACAGCAGCAGTTTGATCGGCGGCGCGATCATGATCGTTGCAGGGGCGGGTGTCGCCATTCATGCAGGGACGCAGCTGAATCTCGGAACGTTGCAGCGCATGGGCCCTGGCCTGTTCCCGGCGGTACTGGGCCTGATGCTGGCCACGCTTGGGCTTCTGACGGTCGCCACCGCTTTCGGGCAGGCACGCCGGGCCGGACGTCCTGAATACGGGCCTGCGCTTGCGGTTCTCGGCGGGCTGGGTGTCTTTGCCCTGACGATCGATCGCTTCGGCCTGCTTGTCGCGATCCCGCTGCTGGTGATCATCTCGTCGCTGGCAAGCCGCCGCCGCCGCCTGGTGCCGCTTGTGGTCCTGACGGCGGGGCTGTGCCTGGCCGCATGGGGGATTTTCGTACTGGGCTTCAATCTGCCGGTCCGCCTGCTGAAGTGGGACCCGTGATGGACGCGGCCTCCGTCCTTCTGGGAAATATCGCACTCGGGCTCGGGACCGCACTGCAGCCGGAGAACCTCTTCTATTGTGCCCTTGGTGTCTTTCTTGGGACCCTCGCAGGGGTCATCCCTGGCATCGGCACGCTGGCGGCCATGTCGCTGTTGTTTCCGCTGACGTTCCACCTTGGGCCGACCGCAGCGCTGGTGATGCTTGCGGGCATCTACTACGGCACGACCTATGGCGGCTCCACCACGTCGATCCTGCTGAACCTGCCGGGCACGCCATCGGCCTCGGTCACTGCGATCGATGGCTATCCGATGGCGCAGACAGGACGCGCGGGCGTCGCGCTCTTCATGACGACTGTCGCCTCGTTCGTGGGCGCCTCGATCGGCATCATGCTGATGATGATCTTTTCGCCTGCGATTGTCGGTATCGCGCTGCAGTTCGGGTCCACCGAGTATTTCTCCCTTATGGTTCTCGGCCTTGTCGTGGCGGCGACAATGTCGGCCGATTCTCCACTCAAGGGCCTTTCGGCCATTGTCGTGGGCATCCTCTTCGGCCTTGTGGGGCTCGACATCTACACGGGTGCCGAGCGCTTTACCTTTGGCGTGCCCAGCCTTTTCGACGGCATCAGCATTGTTGCCCTTGCCATGGGGCTGTTCGGGATATCCGAGATCATCGGCAGTATCCGTAGCGGCGAGTCGCGTGTCGCCGCGATCGAGAAAGTGTCCATGCGCTCGATGCTGCCCTCGCGCGACGATGTGCGGCGTTCCCGGTGGCCTTTGCTGCGCGGGGCGGGTGTCGGGTCGTTCTTCGGAACCTTGCCGGGTACCGGCGGCACCATCGCCTCCTTCGTGTCATATGCGATCGAGAAACGGATCTCCCGCGAGCCGGAGCGGTTCGGCAAGGGTGCGATCGAAGGGATCATGGCCCCGGAATCCTCGAACAACGCCGCTGACCAGACAGCCTTCATTCCGACGATGGCCCTCGGCATCCCCGGAACTGCCTCCATGGCAATGATGCTCGGGGTGCTGATGATTCACGGCCTCTCGCCGGGGCCGAGCCTGCTTGGCAACCAGCCTGCGCTGTTCTGGGGGCTGATCATGAGTTTCTGGATCGGCAACCTGCTGCTGTTGCTGATCAACATTCCCATGATCGGGCTCTGGGTGCGCCTGCTGAACACCCCCTACAACTATCTGTATCCGGCGATCCTGGTCTTTGTCTGCCTGGGCACCTACAGCGTGGCGAACAACACCATCGATATCTGGTTCGTGATCCTGTTCGGCGCGATCGGCTATGGGGCGCGGCTGCTTTCCTATCCCATGCCACCGATCCTGCTCGGCTTTGTCCTGGGACCCCTGATCGAAGAGCATTTCCGCCGTGCGATGCTGTATTCCCGGGGGGACCTCACGACCTTCGTGACGCAGCCCATCAGCGCGACGTTTCTTGCGCTGTCCGCCCTGGTGCTGATGTTGTCGGTTGCGATGTGGCTGATACGGACAACGCGCCACGCTGAGAAAGCGGATGGTGGCACCGCCGGGCAATGACGGCCTCTTCGGAGAGCGGCGTCACTGGCGGCGGGCCACGTCCCCCCTATTTCAAGGGAAAGCCAAGCGCTGCGAGGGCCGAGCGCAGCCGGTCACGACCGCGCAGGGATTGTGCCGTCGCAACGCGTTCCGCGCATTTCACCGACCAGGGCTCTGCATTGGCCATCTTCTGACCGCCATAGAAGGCGGCGCTTTGCGCGTCATAGGCATCGACATGGGCCCATTGGGGCTCCAGCGCGTAACGTTCCCGATGCAGCACGGCGTCCTGAGCGAGGCGCGGCTTGATCGCGGCGGGGTGCTCCGGATCCGGATGGCCGACGCACATGCCGAAGACCGCAAAGCTCCTCTCGGGCAGGTCCAGAAGCGCTGCCACCTCTTCGGGGTGGTTTCGCATCCCCCCGATATAGACGATCCCGAGGCCCAGCGCCTCGGCCGCAAGGGCCGCATTCTGAGCCGCGAGCGCGGCATCGACACAGGCGACAACGAAGAGTTCGAGATAATCAACCCCCTCCACATCCAGGTCGCGACGACGTGCCGCCCCGTGCATGCGGGAGAGATCGGCGATCCAGACCATCTGCAGCGGCGCGACGCGCACATGCTGCTGTCCACCCGCAAGGCGCGCAAGCTCGGCGCGGCGGGCGGCATCTTCCACCGCGACGACGCTCCAGGCCTGAAATCCCGACGACGTGGATGCCGATTGCGCCGCGGCCACCATCGCCTCGATCGTGCCCTCGGGAAGCGCATGGTCGAGATACTTGCGGACCGAGCGATGAGACAGAAGATGCTCGGGCAGGGCGGGCACGTGTGGCAACGCCACATCCTGCCCGTACCTCTGGCGCAGAAGGTCTGCGATGCTCATGCCGCACGCTCCAGGGGGGCGAGGGTCGCGCGCACGAAATCGGGGTCGAAGACCCGGTCCGCGCTCACCTGGCAACGGATCATCATGCGCGGCTCGTCGGGCCGGTAATCGGCAACGGCGTTGTGCAGCGAAACAAGGTTGTCCCAGATCAGGACGTCACCCACAGACCAGCGATGACGGTGGATGTACTTCTCCTGCAACTGGTGGTCGAACAGGAACTGCAGCACCTTGTCGCTCTCGCCCGGCTCCAGCTCGTTGATGCGCGTGGCATAGCCGGGATTCGCGTATAGCGCGCGTTCCCCGGTGACCGGATGGGTTATGAAGATCGGGTGGACCGAGGGCGGACGCTTGGCCTTCTGTTCGGCTGTCAGGGGCGCCCGTGTGCTGCCGGGCCGCGCGCGCATGGACTCCCAGAACTTCTCGAAATCATGGGTCACGGTCATGCCGTCGAGGCGTGCCTTCATCTCGTCGGGCAGATCGCGAAAGGCGGCCTTGGTGTCCGCGAAGAGCGTATCGCCAAGCGGTTCCCCATCCCGGTAGGGGACGTGCAGGGCATGAAGGACGTTCACATATCCGATCGTCGCATTATACGACATGTCCGTGTGCCAATCCTGCCCGGCATCGGCCAGGCCCAGCGGTTTTCCATCCTGCCGCATGTTGGAAAGGGTCATCACTTCGGGATGCTCGGGGTCGTTGAACGATCCGCTGACCGAAATCTGCAGCCCGCCGAACCGACCCGAGAATGCCTTGAGTGCACCCGGGGTCATGCTCTGGCGGGGAAAGCAGACAAAGCCGTGATGCCCCAGCGCCAGGATGATCCTTGCGAAATCCTCGCCCGGTACCGGCTTCGACAGGTCGATCCCGGTGATGCGCGCGCCGAATGCCCCATCCGCCTCTTTCGTCTGGATCTGCATCTTTCCCCCGTATCTGGCTGACCAACTCGCTTGCCGCAGACTATATAATGTCATAACAAGTGTGCAAGACCTTTGTCGGAGGCCGCGTTGGAAGGCGAAACCCTGAGAGCAAGATCTGCGGGCAGTTTGCAGGAGCAGGTCCTGAACAGCTTGCTCCAGCGCATCGGGAGCGAGTTCGGCCATGGTGCGCTGCTGCCCGGAGAGGTGGCCCTCTGCCAGCAATATGGCGTCAGCCGCATAACGATACGCGCCGCACTGGCCCGCCTGGTGGAGAAGGGTCTTCTGATCCGGAAGCAGGGTGTCGGCACATTCGTCGCGGGCCGCGAGACGACCCCCCGCAGCTTTTCGCTGCTGGGGTTTCTTGACGAGATCCGTGCCCATGAATACCGCGTCATGATCTCCGAGGTCACCCAGGCACCCGGGGATGTCGCGCGTGCGCTCGCCATCGAGGCCGGCTCGGCGGTGCAGCATCTGCGCTGCGTGATCCAGCGCGACGATGATGCGCTGACCGTCTCGGACAGCTGGACAGCGACCGGCTCGGGCCGTGAACTGACGGAGAGCGACCTGCGTTCGGGCATTCCGTCGGTTCAGGCCATGGCCTATCGTGTCGGTGCCCGAATCGAGCGCGCGGAACAGGTTCTGGAGCCCGTTGCGCTCGCCCCCGAATATGCCCCTCTTCTGGAGCTGGTTCCCGGCAGCCCGGTTCTGCGCGCGCGCCGCACCTACTTCGAAACCGGCGATCGCCCGGTCCAGTTCGCCGTGATCCATTACCATCCGACCCACTTTCGTTTCGATGTTGACCTGGTGATGCGCGGCCAGCCGCAGGATCCGATCGCCCGCTAGGCCGATCAGGGCAAGTGACGCAGACAAACACGGAGAGCCTTGCAATGCGGCTGATCAGCTATGACGCATCCGGAGCCACATGGGGCGTTGCCATGGGTGATCGGGTGATCGAGGGACGGCACCTTCTCGGGGGACGTATCGCGGGCATCCGCGCATTGCTGGAGGCCGGCCTGCTTGCCGACGCATTGGCAGAGGCGTCCGGCCAATCCGGGAGCCTGAGCCTCGACGAGGTCGATCTGCTGCCAGTCATTCCGGAGCCCGGTGCCTGTTTCTGCATCGGGCTCAACTATGCCGATCATGCATCCGAGACAGGCAAGGCCGCACCGGCGCATCCCCGAATCTTCCTGCGCGGCCCGCAATCTCTTGTGGGGGCGGGCGCGCCGATCAGGCGGCCTCGTGCCTCCGGGCAGCTGGATTTCGAGGGCGAGCTTGCCGTCGTCATCGGCAGGGCCGGACGACATGTGCCCGAAGAACGGGCGCTGGATCATGTCGCTGGCTATACCTGCTTCATGGATGGCAGTCTCCGCGACTGGCAGAAGCACAGCACCTCGGCTGGCAAGAATTTCGCGGCGACAGGAGCGCTGGGCCCGGCCATGGTGATTGCCGACGCGGTCCCGAACCCGGGCGCGCTTTGCCTGACAACGCGCCTGAACGGGGTCGTCGTCCAGCAATCGAACACATCGAGGATGATCCATTCGATCCCGTCGCTGATCCGCTATCTCTCGACGATGGTCACGCTGCAGCCCGGCGATGTCATCTGCACCGGTACGCCCGAAGGTGTCGGCAGTCGGCGTGTCCCGCCCCTCTGGATGAAGCCGGGGGACAGGATCGAGGTCGAGATCGAGGATGTGGGCGTTCTGCGCAATCCGATAGCAGAGGAGGAATGATCTTGGACACGATCGACCACGTCGAATGCGCACGCACGATCGCCCGGTTCTTCCGCGCGCTCGATACCGGCGATCACGAACAGCTTGTCCTGCAGATGTGTCCCGGGGGCGTCTGGTTCCGGAAGGGCGAGCGTCTTGCAGGGCGGGACGCGATCCTTGACGCGCTTCGGTCACGCCCGGCTGACAGGCTGACGCGGCATCTGGCAACCAACATCGTATCCGAGGAACAGGCAAGGGACCTGCGGAAGGCGCGCTGCACGGTTCTCACCTTTGCCGCGGATACGCGCATGGCCGGAGCCGTGCCCGAGCCTCTGCCTGCGTCCATCCTGGACTACGAGGATATCCTCGAGCGCCAGCCCGACGGCCGTTGGCTGATCGCGGAACGGCGCTCGGCCAGGATCTTCTCGGCAACGCCCTGATGCGGGATGCCGGGGCGAAAGAGGGGGACGGGCCGCTCCGCCCTTTCAGGGATCGCCGTTTCAGCATCTACTGGCTTGCAGGCACGACCGCAAATACCGGCTGGTTGATCCAGATGGTCGGCGCGTCGTGGCTGATGGTGTCCCTCGACGGGACACCCACCATGGTGGCACTGGTACAAACCGCTCTTGCCCTGCCGGTCATGCTGTTTGCGCTGCCGGCGGGCACGCTTGCCGATTCATTCGGACGACGACAGGTCATCCTGTGGTCACAGGCTTTCGCACTTGTCGCATCGCTGGCACTGGCCGGCCTCGCCTTCATGGGGGTGCTGACGCCGTGGCTGCTTCTGGGTTTGACCTTCCTGATCGGTTGCGGGCGCGCCAGCAGCAATCCGGCATGGCAGACCATGGTCGCGGCACTGGTTCCCCGCAAGGAACTTCCGGGGGCGGTCGCGGTGAATGCTGCGGGACTGAACCTTGCCCGAAGCGCGGGGCCCGCACTTGGTGGCGCGATCGTCGCCGTCGCGGGCGCAGGGGCGGCATTCCTGGCGAATGCCCTGGCAAGCCTTGCCGTCGTTCTGGTTGCCTTGCGCTGGCCACGTGACAGGCCGGAGACAGACCTGCCGCCAGAGACGTTTCTGGCCGCGATCACCGGCGGAACGCGTTTTGTGGCCATGTCGCCCAATCTGTCCGGGGCGATTGCGCGGGCAGCCCTGTTCAGCCTGGCTGCCATTTCGCTGATGGCGCTGATGCCACTGATCGCTCGGGATCAGATCGGCGGCGGCGCGCGTGGCTATGGCGTGATCCTTGCGGGATTCGGCATCGGCGGTATTGTCGGCATGTTCATCAGCAGCCGCCTGCGCGCACGTCTGGGCCTCGAGGGTCTGGCTTCCGCAGGCCATCTGTTCTTTGCGGCGGGGCTTCTGGTCGTGGCGATGGGCCTCGGCCCCGCGATCACGTTCATCGCGACCGGAATATCCGGCGCAAGCTGGCTCGTGACCCTTTCCAACGTCAACGCCACGATCCAGATGTCCTCTCCGCGCTGGGTGCAGAGTCGGGTGATGGCGATCTATCAGACGGCGAATTTCGGCGCGATGGCTCTCGGGGGCTGGATCTGGGGCAGCGTCGCCGAGCATCTCGGGACCGGCGGGGCACTGATCGCCGCCGCGGCTTTGCTTCCGCTTGGCATGCTGCTGGGCCGCCGCATGCCGCTGCGCGAGGCAGACCTTGCCGGCACCACGATCGAACAGGGGTGGACCCCCCCCGAGCTTGCCATTCCACTCGGCCCCTCGTCGGGTCCTGTTGTCACGACGATCGGCTACCGTATCGCGCCCTCGGACACGGGGCGATTCCTGGCATTGATGGACGAGCGACGCCGCCAGCGCCTCCGGGATGGGGCCCGGCACTGGCGGCTCTTGCGCGATCTGAACGAGCCGTGTCTTTGGCGTGAGCGGTTCGAGTCGCGGAACGGGGCCGACGCGCTGCGGCATCGAAACCGCCGAAGCGCCGCCTCGATCGCGCTCCGGGACCAACTGCGCGCGCTCCACCAGGATGGCCCGCCCAGTGTTCAATTCGAAATCCTGGTCCGCGTGGACAATGCCGACGGTCGGGATCCGTCCTGAAGGGCTGTCGAAGAAAGCGTGCATCCGGCTCTCCCGATCTTCCGCATGGATGCTGCGCCCGCTTCCGGGGCGGGCTTCTTCTGTTGTGTCGGATCTGCATGTATAGTACATGTAATTACATGCAGATGACGAAGCATCAGACCCGTCTCCCGCTCAAGGCACCAGACATGCCCGAGCGGGCCGTGTTTCACATTCCCGACTATCCGCTCCACTACATCGCCCATGTTGAAAGGCGCGCATATCAGGCGTTTTCCCGCGCCTTGCGCAAACATGGGCTGAGCAATCAGATGTGGCGCGTGCTGGCGGCCCTCTCTTCGGGCGTGGCGAAGACGATCGGCGAGATCGCCGACCTGACGGCCTGTGATCGTTCCAATCTGGGCCGGTTGCTCGCCACCATGGAAGAGCAGGGCCTTGTGGCACGCAAGGCCGACGGGGGCGACGGGCGGGCCGTGCTTGTCATGCTGACGGAGGCGGGCAGGGCGCGTCTGATCGCGGCGCGCCCGGATGTCGCGGCGATTCATGCGTCGCTGCTCGAAGGGTTCTCGATGGCAGAGCGCGAGGCCCTGCTGACACTTCTGCGCCGACTCAAGGCCAACAGCGTGCTTCTGGGAGAGATCACATGACCAGGCTTCGCGACCATTACTTTCCCGGCACCGAGCCGCTGGGCCCCGACGAGATGCGCGTTGTCGCCCTCGGCACCGGGCGGCCCTTCGTGCGCCGCGCCCAGGCAAACACCTCGTTCCTGATCGAGCTGGGAAACGGCGACATCTTCATGATGGATTTCGGCGCGGGCAGTCAGAAGAACTTCACCGCTCTCAACATCCCCTACGAGGATGTCACGGGCTATTTCGTCACCCATCTGCATGCCGACCATGTGGGTGATTTTGCCAATGTCTGGGTGGGTGGCTGGGCCGGTGGCCGTCTGCGCGCCATGGAGGTGTGGGGCCCGTCGGGGGCGGTGCCTGAACATGGCACGAAACATTTCGTCGAGACACAGGTCGCAAGCTATGCCTGGGACACGATGACCCGCGTCGGCCTCCTGCCGGAGGCGGGCCAGCACGTCATCGTGCACGAATTCGACTATGCCACGCCCGCGACGATCTACGAGCGCAACGGCGTGGTCATCAAGGCGTTCCCTGCCGTGCACATCTACGACGGGCCGGTGAGCTTTCGACTGGAGTGGAACGGGCTGGTCTTCGTCTTCTCCGGCGACACCACGCCGAGCCGCTTCATGCTCGAACACGGGGCCGGTGCGGATCTGCTGATCCACGAGGCCTTCAACACCATCAGCCAGCTCATGGCGCGATCCGGCTATGACGAGCGCACGGCCATCGGCATCGGCACCATCGCGCACAGCTCTCCGGAGGAGGCGGGCAAGCTGCTGGCCGACCTGCGCCCGCGTCGCGCCGTTCTCTATCATCACTTCAACGATTTCGACACAGCCCCCGAGATCGAGCGCGAAGTGCGCAAGGCCTATGACGGCCCGCTCGATCTGGCGCGCGACCTGATGGTCTGGACGGTGACACCGCAGCAGGTTGTCACCCGCATGGCCGTTGTCACCGATCACGCCTGGCCCAATACCGAGGATCACGCCGCCTTCCGGGCCGCGACCCGCGCCGAGCGACCGAAAATGTCATCCTTCCTCAGCGATGCCATCCTGTTCCCGAAGGGATCATGAAGTGGGGATGCCGGAATAGCGAAGGGGCGGCGGTTTCGTTCGGCATGGCTTGCAGCGAATGGGTGCTCGGACCGCCGCCTTCGCCGGGACCGGGTGCCCGGGCCCGGATGCGTGGCCAGCCGTCGCGCGCCCGGGGATCGGACCGGGACAGGTTGGGGCATTCCCGCCGCCGTCTGGTGATGCGTCAGGACATTGCGCTGCGGATCGACGCGCAATAGCCTTCCTGCATGAGAACCGATTTCACCAAGGCCGCGATACATCGGACAATATTGTTCGGAGGCGGATGGCTGGCGCTGACCGGGGCCGATCCCGCAGCCCTGGCCCCCGGCCTTCTCGTCTCGATTGCGGCGGTCTGGCTCAGCCTGCGGCTCCTGCCGGCCCGCCATCCGCTGGTGCTGTGGCAAGTGGTGCGGCATCTGCCGCGGTTTGTCGCCGGGTCGGTCAGCGGCGGGGTGGATGTGGCGCGCCGCGCCTTTTCTCCGTCCCTGCCCCTGAACCCGGGCTGGGTCGAGGTTCCGATCGATCTGCCCGAAGGTGCCCGGGCCGCGCTGGGAGGAGAGCTGTCGCTGATGCCCGGCACCCTGGCCGCAGGAAGCGAAGGCAACAGGCTGGTGGTGCACCTGCTGGATATCGACGCCGGCCCCGACGACGTGATCCTGCGGGAAGAGGCGGCCTTTGCCGCGATTGTCGGCCAGACCCGGACAGGCGGCGCATGACGCTGTGGCTGCACATCCTGGTTCTGGGCCTGCTGGCCAGTCTGGCGGGTGCGCTCTGGCGGGTATGGCATGGGCCCGCGCAGTCCGACCGGATGATGGCGGCCCAACTGGTCGGAACGGGCGGGGTTGCGGTGCTGAGCGTGCTGGCCGCCCTGCAGGATTGGGACCTGCTGGTTGTCGCCCTCGCCCTTGCGGTTCTGGCAGCGCTGGCGGCGGTGGGTTTCGTCAAGGCGCAAACCCCCGACAGTGCCGGCGATCCCGAAGAGACCCCCCCACCCACAGGCGGAGACCGCAGAAGCCGGGCCGTGAGGGCGACCGCGCATGGTGACTGATCTTGCAACCTATGCGCTGACGGGGCTGGGCCTTGTCTTCTTCTGGGCTGGCACGATCGGTCTCATCCGTTTCCCCGACACGTTCAGCCGCCTGCATGCGCTGACCAAGGCCGACAACCTGGGCCTCGGGTTCATCGCGCTGGGGCTGGCCTTCCAGGCGGATGGCTGGGCAACCCTGGCCATGCTGGCCCTGATCTGGATGCTGGCGCTGCTGGCGGCGGGCACGGTGGCGCAGCTGGTGGCGCGCGCCGCCCTGTCACCGCCCGAAGAGGACGAGGAATGAGCCTTGCGCTGGATCTTGCGCTATGCGGCCTGATCCTCTGCGTGGCGCTTGGGGCAGTGGTGGGCCGGGGCGTCTTTCGGTCGGTGATCTTCTTCATCACCTACGGGCTCTTGCTGGCGATCGGATGGGCCCGGCTTGGGGCCAAGGATGTCGCCCTCGCCGAAGCGGCGATCGGTGCGGGCCTGACCGGTGTGCTGTTGCTGACCGCGCACGGACGGCTGCGGCGGATGAGCGTGGAACGCGCTCCGCGTGTCGGCCCGAACCCGATGGCAGCCACGACAGGCATCGCGGTCGCGCTGGCCCTGGGGTGGGCCTGGTTCGCGCTTCCGGCTCCGACTGCCCCGGATCTGGCAGCGGCGTTGCCCCTGACGGGCATGGGCAACCCCGTCACCGGCGTGCTGCTGCATTTCCGGGCCTGGGATACCTTGCTGGAGAGCATCGTGCTGCTTGCGGCACTGCTCGGGGTGTGGATGCTGGCGCGCGATGTCGATTGGCATGCCCCGCTCGGTCTGCGCTATCACGCCAGGCCCGGAGGCGTGCTGGCAAGCTTCGGGCGATTGTTGCCCCCCATCGGACTGAGCTTTGGCAGCTATCTGGTATGGGCCGGGGCGGATGGCACCGGCGGCGCGTTTCAGGGCGGCACCGTTCTGGCCGCAGTCGTGCTGGTGGCGATGATGGCCGGGGTGTTGCCGCCACCGCGCGTGGCGCAGGGCGGGCTGCGGGCAGCGCTTGTTGTCGGGCCGGGCGTGTTCCTGTTGTCCGGCCTGCTCGCCGTGGCGCTGGGCATGGGATTCCTGACCTTGCCGCCCGCCGTGGCCAAGCCTGCGACCCTGATCATCGAGGTGGCCCTGACGGTGTCGATCGCGGTGACGCTGGCGGTTCTGGTCATCGGGCCGCCGGATGACAAGGAGCCGGTGCGATGAGCCTGACCGTGTTCGCCATGACCGGCGCGTCCCTTGTCGGATTGGGGATCTACGGCTTGCTGGCGCTTCCGCAACTGCTGCGACGGATCATCTCGTTCAACCTGATCGGCTCTGGCCTTTTCCTGTTCCTTGGTGCCGCTGGTGCCCGCGGAGAGGCCGTGGATGCGGTCCCCCAGGCATTGATCATCACCGGCATCGTCGTGGCCCTGGCGGCCAGCGCATTGGCGGTGGGCCTGGTGGTGGCGCTGGCGCGCCGGTCGGGATTGGTGGTCCTGCCCGACGAAGCGAATCCAAGGTGACCGCACTTGTCATCGTGCTTGCGCTGCCGCTGGCGGGCGCCCTGGCCGTGATCGCACTGCCGGTGCGCGCGGCCGTGCCGGTGGCGCTGTCCGCTACGGCCCTGACGGCGCTGTCCGCGCTGGTTCTTGCGGCTTCGGTCTGGCAGGGCGGTCCGGTCACCCTGATGGTTGGCGGGTGGCAGCCGCCGCTGGGCATTGCCCTTCAGGCCGACGGTCTGGCCGCCGCGCTGATCGTGATGAGCGCGCTGGTCGTGGGCGCGGTCGCCATGGCGGCATGGTTCGAAATGGCGGCGGCAAGGGCGGGCCCACGCGCCGCTTTCGGCTTCTGGCCGCTGATGCTCCTGCTCTGGGGGGCGCTGAACGCGGTCTATGTGTCGCGTGATCTGTTCAATCTCTATGTCGGCCTCGAATTGCTCAGCCTTGCGGCGGTGGCCCTTGTGGCCATCTCCGGAACGGCGCAGGCGCTTGTGGCAGCGCTGCGCTACATGATTTTCGCGCTGGCGGGATCGCTGCTGTATCTGGCGGGGGTGGTGCTGGTCTATGCTGGGCATGGCACGCTGGATATCGGGCTTCTGTCAGCCCGCAGCCCTGCGCCGGGCGACGCTCTGGCGCTGGGGCTGATGACGGCGGGCCTTCTGGCCAAGACGGCGCTCTTTCCGTTCCACGTGTGGCTGCCCCCCGCCCATGCTTCGGCCCCCGCGCCGGCGTCCGCTCTGTTGTCGGCACTGGTTCCGAAAGCTTCGTTCCTGATCCTGATCCGGCTGTGGTTCGAGGCCATGCCCGAACTTGCCTCGACAGCGGCCTTGCTGATGCTGGCAGGCCTTGGTGCGATTGCCGTGATCTGGGGCGGTGTGCTGGCGCTGGTGCAGAGCCGCCTGAAACTGATCGTCGCCTATTCAACCGTGGCCCAGCTTGGCTACATGTTTCTGGTCTTTCCGCTGGCTGGCGGCGACGGGTCGGCCCAGCCCTGGGCGGCCGGGGCGTGGACGGGTGCGATGTTTCAGGCGCTGAGCCACGGGCTGGCCAAGGCCGCCATGTTCCTTGTCGCGGGCATCTGCATCGCGGCGGTCGGCAGCGACCGGCTTGGCGATCTGCGCGGTCTGGCCCGGGCCCTGCCGATGACGGGGTTTGCCTTTGCGCTGGCCGCGATCACCCTCATGGGCCTGCCCCCCTCCGGAGGGTTCACGGCGAAATACCTCCTGATGACGTCTGCCTTTGCGGCCGGGCAATGGCCCTGGGCGCTGGTGCTCGCGGGCGGTGGCCTGCTGGCGGCGGCCTATCTCTACCGCCCCCTTGCCGCCCTGTTCACCCGCGATGCCCGCCTTCCTGTGCATCCGGTCGCGCGCGCATGGCAGGGGGTGCCGCTGGCGCTGGCGGCACTGGCGGTCCTTCTCGGTCTGCTTTCGGCCGCCCCGTTCGATTTGCTGCAGATCGGCCGGCCGGAGCCCGCGGTGGAGGGGCTATGAACGCAGCCCTCCCCGTTCTGATCCTGCTGTCGTCGCTGGTGCCTGCGGGCGTCACGTTCTTTCTGGCGCAGGACAGCCACACCCTGCGCAACACCCTGAACCTTGGCGGCGCGGTGGTGAAGCTGGGCCTGATCATCTGGATGCTGTTCGCGGTCGCCGGCGGGGCCAGCTATGAGGCGTCCCTGCCGCTGGCACCCGGCCTTGTGATGCTGCTCAGGGTCGATGCGCTGGCGCTGCTGTTCATCTCGCTTTCGGCCACGCTGTGGTTTCTGACCACGATCTACGCCATCGCCTATTTCGGAACCAAGGCAGAGCTTTCGCGCTTCTTCGGCTTCTTCAGCCTCTGTGTGGCCGCGACGACCGGCCTTGCACTGTCGGGCTCGCTGATTTCCTTCTTCATCTTCTTCGAACTGCTGACGCTGTCGACATGGCCTCTGGTCGCGCACAAGCAGGACAAGCCCTCGCTTTCCGCAGCGCGGGTCTATCTTGCCTATGCGTTACCGGGTTCCGCGGCGCTGCTCTGGGCGATCATCTGGCTCGAAAGCGCCACGGGGCCGGTGCTGTTCACCGAACCGCCCGATCTGAGCGCGCTGGACCCGGGCGCGCTGCGCGGCATCTTTGCGCTGTTCATCATCGGGGTCGGGGTCAAGGCCGCGCTGGTGCCGCTGCATGGCTGGCTGCCCGCAGACATGGCAGCACCCGCGCCGGTCTCGGCGCTGCTGCATGCCGTGGCCGTGGTCAAGGCCGGTGCCTTCGGTGTCGTACGCGTGATCTACGACGTGTTCGGCGCGTCCAACGTCGCTGCCCTCGGGGTGGGCGAGCCCCTGGCGATCCTGGCCTCGGTGACGATCGTCTGGGGGTCTGTCCGTGCGTTGCAGCAGGACGAGATCAAGAAGCGTCTGGCGTTTTCAACGGTGAGCCAGGTCAGCTACATCGTTCTGGGCGCGGCACTGGCAAGCCCTCTGGCGATGATCGGCGGGCTTGTGCATCTGATCCACCAGGGGCTGATGAAGATCACGATGTTCTTCTGCGCCGGCATCTATGACGAGCGTGCCGGTGTCAGGAAAATCACGGAGCTCAACGGGATGGGCGCGCGAATGCCCTGGACATCGGTCTGCTTCAGCCTTGGCGCGATGGGGATGATCGGATTGCCGCCTCTGGCCGGGTTCGTCAGCAAGTTCTATCTCGGCCTGGGGGGGCTGGAGGCGGGGGCGCCCTGGGTGCTTGGCGTGCTGGTGGCCTCGACCCTGCTGAACGCCGCCTATTTTCTGCCGCTGCTCTATCGGCTGTGGTTCCTTCCTGCGGCCGAAGACGCACGAGGGGATGAACGCGCACCTGCCCTGGTCGTGCCCGCAGTCGTCACGGCGACGGCGGCGCTGGGCGTGGGGCTTCTCGCGGCAAGCCCGATCAGCCCGCTGGGCTGGGCCACGCTGATCGTCGCGCGCGAGTATGGGCCATGAGCGCATTTTATCAGGGATCGCTGGTGCCGCTGGCGGTGCTGGTCTGGCCGCTTCTGGTCGGATTGGTGCCGGTGGTGCCCCGCTGGCGCGCGCGCGCGGTGCGGGTCTTGCCGCTTGCTCCCTTGCCGGCCCTCGGCTTTGCAATGGCGGGCGCACCCGGAGAGCTGTTTCTCCCCGACCTGATGCTGGGTGTGCATCTGGCCGCTGTCCCCGGCGCGACATTGTTTCTGGCCATGACGGCGCTGGTCTGGACCGTGGCGGGGTGGCATGCAGCCCTGACACTTCGGGCCGGGCCTCAGGCGGGTATATTCGCGGGCTTCTGGTGCCTGACGCTGGCGGGCAATCTGGGTGTTTTCCTCGCGGGCGACGTGGTCACGTTCTATCTGGCATTCGCTGCGGTCTCGCTGGCGGCGTGGTTTCTGGTTGTCCATGACCGGACAGCCAAAGCGCTGGCGGCTGGTCGGCTCTATATCACCCTGGCCGTTCTGGGAGAGGCCGCGCTGCTGGTGGGGCTGATGATCGGGGCGGCGGCGGCCGATGACCTGCGGATCAGCTCGGTGCGGGAGGCGCTGTCAGATGCTCCGATGGGGCAGTTGGGGCTGGCGGCGCTGGTCGTGGGTTTCGGCATCAAGGCCGGCATGGTGCCCCTCCACCTCTGGCTCCCCGTGGCCCATCCGGCGGCACCTGTCCCCGGGTCGGCGGTCCTGTCCGGGGCGATCGTCAAGGCCGGGCTGATCGGCATGGTCCTGTTTCTGCCCCAGCTTTCGGGATGGCAGGATGTGCTGATCGTGCTGGGGCTTGTCGGTGGGTTCGGGGCTGCGCTCTGGGGTCTGACCCAGCGCAACCCCAAGGCGGTCCTGGCCTATTCGCCCGTCAGCCAGATGGGGCTTCTGCTGGTACTGGTCGGTACGGGATCGGGCGGGGTGGCCTATTACGCGCTGCACCATGGCCTTGCCAAGGGGGCGCTGTTTCTCGGTGTGGGCGTGCTGATCGCCGCGGCCACCCGGCAGCAGCGCCGGGCCGTTCTGGTGGTTGCCGGGATTGTCGCACTCTCGGTTGCCGGTCTGCCACCTGCGGGCGGGGCGCTTGCAAAGCTTGCCGCCAAGGATGGGCTCCCTGCTGTTCTGGTGCTTGCGCTGACACTCAGCGGCGTGACCACGACACTTGTCCTCGGGTGGTTTCTGGTGCGGCTGGCGCAGCTGGAGGCCCGGCCGGAGCCACGGCATCTCTGGCGAGGGCTGTTCGCCGGATGCATGGTGCTGGCTGCCCTGGCGCTGGTTCTGCCCTGGGTGCTGTGGGAGCAGGCGAGCGCCCTGCCGCTCCACTATCCGCTGCGCAGCGTCAACCTGCTTGCAGGCTTTTGGCCGGTTCTGCTGGGGATTGGCTGTGTCGCCCTTGTCTGCTGGCGCAATCCCCCCGCGCTGCAGCCGGGCGACATGCTGGCGCTGCTTCCGGAACGCGGGATGGTGGTAGGCCCGAAGCAGGGGGCGGAAGGGCGTCTCCGGCGGGGAGCCACGGCGCGATACCGGCGCATGGCGTTGCGCGCCCTGTTGCGGTCGCGGCGCGCGGACATCCCGCTGCAACCCTGGCCCCGCGCCGGTCTGGTGCTTTTTGCCGGGGCGCTGGCCCTTGCCGCCCTGATCGGGCGGCCCGGGTAGGTCCGCCCGGGCGGAGGTCTTGCCCCGGGCCACGGCCCCGCACGACCCGACGGGGCGGATATCCTTATCCCGTGTCGTTCAGATGGCAGGCCGAAAGCTGTCCCGGCGCCACCTCGCGCAGCTTCGGCGGTTCGCTGCGGCACCGTGCCATGGTGTGGGGGCAGCGCGTATGGAAGCGGCAGCCCGACGGCGGGGCGAGGGGCGAGGGGATCTCGCCGCGGATCGTCTGATAGGTCTGCCGACGCTGATCCAGCCGCGGGACCTGATCAAGCAGCGCGCGGGAATAGGGGTGGTTGGGTGCTCGGAACAGATCGGCCGCCTGCGCGCTCTCCACAACCTGGCCAAGATACATGATCACCACCCTGTCGGCGAGGTGACGGATCACGCCGAGATCGTGGCTGATGAAGACATAGGTAAGCCCGAGGTCACGGCGCAGATCCATGAAGAGGTTGAGCACCTGTGCCTGAATGGACACGTCGAGCGCCGCCACGGCCTCGTCGCAGACCAGAAGTTCGGGGTTGACTGCCAGCGCCCGGGCAATGCCGATCCGCTGGCGCTGCCCTCCGGAAAACTGGTGCGGGAAGCGCAGCTTCATCGCCGGGTCGAGCCCAACTTGCATGAGCACCGCGTCAAGCCGTTCGTCCACCTCCTCGCGCGACCACAGCCCATGGACGCGGGGCGCCTCGGACACGATGTCGCGCACCCGCTGGCGCGGGTTCAGTGCGCTGTAGGGGTCCTGAAAGATGATCTGCGAGCGCAAAGTGAAATCACGCACCCCGGCTTTGTCGAGGGATGTCACATCACGACCGCGGAACAGCAGGCGTCCGCTGCTTGGCGCATGGATTCCGGTCAGGATGCGCGCGAGGGTTGACTTGCCGCATCCCGACTCGCCCACAAGGCCGACGACCTCGCCCTTGCGCACCGCAAGATCCACGTTGTCCACGGCCAGCAGACGTTCCTCGCGCAGGTTCGCGCCCATCATCGCCAGCAACTTTTCGGCGATGTCGAGTCGGCGCACGAACTCCTTGGAGACGCCGTCGAGGGCGATGATCTCCTCGCTCACCTCGTTTCCTCCTGCCCACCGGGAACGGGTGCAGCCATCGCCGGATGGGGATTGAAGCACCTGACTTCACGCCCCGCCGAGGCCTGATGCATCCCCGGCATCCGGTCGCAGGCTTCGATCCGTCGCGTGCACCGGGGCGCAAAGCTGCAGCCGTCCACAGGATCGAACATCGACGGCATCATCCCCGGTATCTGGTTGAGCCGGGTGCCGGGGCGGTTCTGGCCGGGCACCGAGCCGATCAGCCCGCGTGTATAGGGGTGGCGCGGATCGTCGAGGATATCGTCCACAGGACCCTGCTCGACAATGCGGCCGGCATACATGACGCACAGCCTGTGGGCGAGGCCGGCCACCACCGACAGGTCGTGCGTGACCCAGAGAACCGCGGTCCCGCGCTCGCGGTTGAGGCGCTGCACCTGGGCCAGGATCTGCGCCTGGATGGTCACGTCGAGGGCGGTGGTAGGCTCGTCGGCGATGACGAGATCAGGCTCGTGCAGCATGGCTATGGCGATCACGACGCGCTGGCGCATGCCGCCGGAAAACTGGTGCGGATAGGCGTCGAGCCGTTCCTCCGGCGATGGAATGCCCACAAGGCCCAGCGCGTCGCGGGCGCGGCGTCGGGCCTCTTCACGCCCGACGGGTGCATGGGCAAGCACCGTTTCGATCATCTGCGTGCCGATCGTGAGGACCGGATTGAGTGTCATCATCGGATCCTGAAAGATCATCGCGATCCGCGCTCCCCGCAATGCGCGCATCCGCTCCTGCGGCATGGTCACAAGGTCCTCGCCGCCGAACATGATCCGCCCGCTCACGATCCGTCCGGGCGGCTCTACCAGACCCATGATCGAGAAGCCGGTGACGGATTTTCCCGAGCCGGATTCCCCGACCAGACCCACCACTTCCCCCGCCGCGATGCGGAAGGACACGCCGTCCACGGCATGCAGGACGCCGGCTCGTGTGAAGAAGTGTGTCTTCAACTCTTCGACACTCAGCAGATCGTTCATTGGCCGAGCCTCGGATTGAGGATGTCCCGCAATTCGTCGCCGACAAGATTGATCGCAAGCACAGCGACAAGGATGGCCACGCCGGGCAGGATGCTGATCCAGGGATACCCGGCAAGAAGATACTGGAAGCCGTTGGCCACCAGCAGACCCAGCGAGGGTTCGGTTATCGGCAGACCGAGGCCGAGGAAGCTCAGCGTCGCCTCGATGGCTATGGCGCCTGCCACCTCGAGCGTGCCGATGACGATCAGAGACGGTGTGCAGTTGGGCAGGATATGGACGAAGAGGATCCGCGGTGTTCCGAATCCGAGCGAGCGCGCCGCCTCGACATATTCCTTGCTCTGCTCTGCCAGGGCAACGCTTCGCGCGATGCGCGCATAAAGCGCCCATTGCACGATCACGAGCGCCAGCAGCACATTGCCGACCCCCGGCCCGAGAACCGCAAGCAGGATCAGGGCGACGAGGATGGTCGGAAAGCTCATCTGGAGATCGACGAGGCGCATGATCAGCGTTCCCACCGTCCCGCCCCGATAGGCCGCATAGATGCCCGCCGAGGTACCGATCACCATGGCGATCACCACGCTGCTGATCGCCACGATCATGCTGATCCGCAGGCCGTAGAGGATGGCGCTGAGCATGTCGCGGCCCTGGTCATCGCTGCCGAGCCAGTAGGTCATCAGCGGTTCGGGCATGCCTCCGGAGATATCGAGCCTCAGGGTGACGGGGCTGTCGCCTTCGGGCACCACGACGGAGAGGTCCGCAAAATCGGCCGGGCGAAGCCGCCACGTACCCCCGAAGCGCGGTGCCTCGCCGGCGGTGAGCACGCCGCCCCGGGGCAGCCCCGATATCTGCCCCGAGCGGAGCGGATCGAGCGGTCCGCCGTCGGCCCCGTCGATCTCGAGCCGGTAGGCCCGCAGCCCCTCTGCGGCCGGCGCGACGCTGGCCCGGATCACAAGTGCGTCGATCCCGACGTAGTCGTCCCGCGGCACTGCATCGACGGCAAGCGCGACGCCGCCCTGATCGGTCGGCGTCAACGTTATCCGGGCTCCGGCCCGGGCCGGCGGAGAGAGCTTTACCGAACCCGGGGGAAGGCGCGCATCGTTGATGTCGATGGCATTGAGGTCATAGGGGTTCTGGGGTGCGATCAGCGGCGCGCCAAAGGCCCCCACGAAGATCGCAAGCAGCACCACCAGCGCGGCCAGCGCGACCCGGTTCTCGGCATAGCGGCGCGCCACATTCATAAATCGACTGCCAGGCCGCGCCGCAACGGGCGGTGCAGCGGGAGCGGGGCTGGCGCCTGCGCCGGGGTTGATGGACATCAGCTTCCCCCGGAATCGCGCAGCCGAATCCTCGGGTCGATGATCGAATACAGGATGTCGACGACGAGGTTGATCACGATGAACATCGCGACAACCACCAGCAGGTAGGCCACGATGACAGGGCGGTCGAGGCGATAGACGCTGTCGATGATGAGCTTTCCCATCCCGGGCCAGGCAAAGATGGTCTCGGTCACCACCGAATAGGCGATCAGCGTCCCGAGTTGCAGCCCCACGATGGTGACAAGAACCACGAGCGTGTTGCGCAGGATGTGCACATAGACGATCCGGCGCCGCGCCAGGCCCTTTGCCCGGGCAAAGCGGACGAAGTCCAGCAGCGCGATCTCGCGTACATTGGTCCGGACAAGGCGAATGACCATGGTGCACTGGAAAAGCGCCAGATTGAGCGCCGGCAGAAAGACATGGGTCCAGCCTTCCACGGTCCAGAGGCTGGACCGGATGCCGAGCACGACCACCGCCTCGCCGCGCCCGCCGGCCGGCAGTGCCTGCAGGATGACTGCAAAGATGAAGATGAAGACCAGACCCTGCCAGAAATTCGGAATCGAGACGCCGACAATGGAGGCCCCCATCACCAGCCGCGCCAGCCGCGCCTCTGGTTTCAGCCCGGCATAGAGGCCCAGCGGAACGCCGACGACGAGCGCCATCGCCATGGCGGCGAAGACAAGTTCAAGCGTTGCTGGCATGCGCTGGAAGATCAGCTTGAGCGCTGGTTCTCCATAGGCAAAGGACATGCCCAGATCGCCCGAAGAAAGATTGGCGAAGAACAACAGCAATTGCCGCCACAGGGGCTGGTCGAGGCCCAGCACGCGCCGCATCCGCTCGACATCGGCCGCGTCGGCATCGGGGGCCACCAGAACCTGTGCCGGATCGCCCACGAGATAGACTCCCGCGAACACGATCAGCGTCATCGCGAACATCACGACAACGCTCTGCAGCAGGCGGCGAAAGATGAAGACGGTCACGGCAAGTCGTCCCTTGCTGCGCGAAGTGCCCACGCGGCCGGTGTGCCCCCGCCCCGGGGGCCGGGGGGCGGGGGGGGGGAGGCACCGGGCGGGCCCCGGGTGGCCGGGGGGTGGTGGGGGGATATGGGGTGATTGGAACCCCCCGGCCGGCCCCCCCCCCAAAGCCCCGGGT
>JAFIEC010000258.1 GCA_020832725.1 Paracoccaceae bacterium
AGCACCAGCGCCTCGGCGTTCTGGAGCCGCTGCACATAGGGATCGATCCGGCAGCGATTGACCGAAACGTCATGATAGCATTCACGGTCCTCGCGCGACAGGACCGGGTCGAACCCCTCGGCATAGAGGTCGAGATCATCCACCTCGTGACCGGACGCTGTGAGCTGCGCGACCACGACCCTGTGCAGCTCGGCGGCCAGGCTGTCCTGCAGGGGATGGGCGTAGATCACATGGACGCGCATGCACCAACCTCGATGGAAATCGGGCCGATCACGCTCATGACCTGCACGCGCCCCCCGAACAGACCCCGGCATGGCGGCCATCGCCGCCCCTGCTGCAGCGTGGACCGGCGGTTCGGCACCCGGATGCGCCCATGCCACCTGAATCCACCCCGCATATTCCCGATTATCGAACAATAGTTCGTTCATCGTTGCAACAATCGCCGGAACGGTCAAGGGGAAAGCCCGGCGCGAAACCGCCCCGGGACCACGATGCAGGCCCCGGATTGACTCTGGTTCAGCGGGGTGCCGTTATGACAATAGAGCGAATGTTCGATAATCGCGAAACCGGTGCATCGATGATCCAGACCAAGCGCCTCGATCCGGCAAGCTTCGGCAGCTTCGGGCACGTCGCACGCAGGGGGGAGGGCCTGACCCGATCCATCCGCGCAGGCGAGGTCGTGCTGACCCGAAGCCCGGCGTGTTTTCCGCATGACCACACCGCCTGCGACCACAGCCTCGACTTCTACGAGGTCCAGCCCGCATCCGCGCCGTTCCGGGCCGTGCAGGCGGAACAGCATCCCAACAGCGCGCAGATGTTCGTGCCCATGCGCGCAAGGGCCTATCTGGTGCTGGTCTGGGAGGGCGATCCGCGCGACGGCGCGCCGGCGCATGCCTTTGTCGCCGGGCCCGAGGATGTGGTGATCTACAACCCCGGGCAGTGGCATCACGGTATCGTCGCACTTGGGGCCCCGGCGCTGTTTGCCTCGACCATGTGGCGCACGCGCGGCGGTGTGGATGTGGAGTTCGCCCCACTGGACGCTCCGCTTGCGGTCGATCTGGCGGATCATCTGCCATGAGCGTGCTGGGAATCGATATCGGGGCCGCGACCATCGATCTGGCCCTCCTGTCCGGGGGGGACGTGCAGGTGCTCAAATGCGCGCGCGACACCGCCGAGACCGGCCCGCTGGTGGCGGCGGCACTGGCGCGGGCGGGCACAGCATGGTCGCTGCGGCCCGAAACGCTCGACGAGGTGCGCATCGGTTCCACCTCGGCGATCAACAGGTTGCTTGCCCGGGATGTCGCCCGGATCGGGCTGATCACGAATCGCGGGTTCGCCGACCTGCTGGCGCTTGGCCGCCAGAACCGGGCCGACCTGCATGACCCGGTCGCCCGCTCTCCGGCGCCTGTGTTTCTGGTGGCGCCGGGTGCCATCCGGGAGGTCGAGGGGCGGCTTGGCCCGGATGGTGCCGAGATCGCGCCGCTGGCCGCGCGGGAGGTGCGCGACGCGGGGACGCTGCTGGCCGCGCAGGGGGTGGAGGCAATCGCCGTCTGCCTGCTCTTTGCCCATGTGAACCCGGCCCATGAGGCCGCCTGTGCCGCGATTCTGGCCGAAGCCGCGCCGGGGATTCCGGTGATCCTGTCGCATGACGTAGACCCGATGGCCCGGGAATACGAGCGGGCGGTCTCGACCTGCCTCGAAGCGGCGCTGCGCCCGTCGATCGAGCGTGACAACCGCGCGATCGCGGAGGCCCTGCGGGGCGCGGGCTTTGCCGGACGGCTTTCGTTCGCGGATTCGCGGGGGCATCTGCTCTCGCCCGGGGCGGCCTTGCGGATCGCCACGGCCCAGCTTGTCGGCGGGCCCGCCGTCTCGGCCCGGGCCTCGGCGGCATTGGCGCGGGCACAGGGCCTGAAGAGGGCACTGGCGATCGATGTCGGCTCGACCACCACCGATATCGTGCTGATCGAGGAGGGAGAGCCCGCCACGGCCACATATGGCGTGATCGGCGGCGTGCCCCTGCGCGCGGGCATGACCGACATCACCAATATCGCCCTTGGCGGTCAGAGCGCGGTAACGCTGTCGACCGGCGCGGGCATCCGCTTTTGCCAGCAGGGCGCGCCCGACGCGCTGCACCTGACGGATGCGCTGGTGGTGCTGGGAGAGCTTGCGCCGCAGATCGCGCCGGGCGCGCTGGCGCGGCTTGCGGCGGTCGCGGGGCCGGGCGGCACGGCCCCGGAGGAGCTGGCAAGGCGGATCGTGGATGCCGCTCTGGACCGGCTGGCCGAAAGTGTCCTGCGCCATGCCGTGAGCCGCAACGTCGACCCGGCGACAGTGCCGCTTGTCGCAAACGGGGGGCTCGGACCGGTTCTGGCGCGGGCGCTGGCCGAGCGGCTGGGAAGCCCGATGATCCTGATCGAGCCGCATGCGGCGGTTTCGGGCGCCGTGGGCCTGTTGCACGCCCGACATGCGCAAGAGACCACGATTCGGGTCAATGCCCCGCTTGCGCGCCTTGACGAGGCAACCCTGCATTCCGTGACCGCCGACCTGTCGCATTCGGCGGGGGCGGCGTGCGCGGGGGCTGCACTGTCCATGAGCGTGGCACCCGACGCCTTCATGCACCCTGTCCGCCTCGATCTGACCGGGTCGCGGGTGCAGGTGGCCGCGCTTGCCGAAGGCTTCGCGGCCTGGCATCTGGCGCAATTGGGATCGCACCCCCGAAAGCCCGGCTTTGTCTTCGCGCTCCACCGGCTGCATCTGGAGGAGGCGCTGCCCCTGCCCGCGCCGGATGCCAGCCTCTGCCGCATCGCACCGCCCGGGATGGGGCCGCGCCCCGAAACCCTCCAGATGCGGCTGAACGCCATCGCCCAGCGCATGCAGGAGGTGCTGTTCCGCACCGCCGTTTCTCCGGTGGTGCGCGAGGGCAATGACGCAGCGGCCGCCCTGCTGACGCCAGAGGGCGAGTTGCTGGCCTTGTCGGATGCGATCCCGCTGCTTCTTGGCGCGCTGGACGGGGCCAGCCGGGCGATTCTGGAGCTTTTCCCGGCCGACACGATGCAGGAGGGCGATCTGTTCATCATGAACGATCCGTTCCTCGGCGGCACCCATCTGCCCGACCTGACCGTGCTGCGCCCGGTCTTTGCTGCGGGGCGGCTGGTGGCGCTGGCGGCCAGCATGCTGCACCATCAGGACGTGGGCGGGATGCGCCCCGGCTCGGTTCCGCCCGATGCCGTGGACATCTTTCAGGAGGGGCTGCGCCTGCCGCCCATGCGCCTTGGCCGGGGCGACCGGATCGGCCACGAACTCGAGGCGCTGATCCGGTCCAATTCCCGGGCACCCGATACGGTTCTGGGCGATCTCGCATCCCAGATCGCCGCAGCCCGGCAGGCCGCAGCCTCGATCGCCGCGCTGGCTGCGGAATTCACCCCCGAAAGTTTTGCGGCAGGGCTTTCGGCCTGCCTTGCGCGGGGCGAGGCGCTGGCCCGCGAGTCGATCGCGGCGATGTCGCAAGGCCCCCACCCGGCGCGCGAGGCGATGGACCCGATGCCGGGGCTGCCGGATATCGAGATCCTGCTGGAGTTGCGCTGCACCGAGGGGCGGTTCGTGGCCGATTTCGCGGGAACCAGCCCGCAGGTTCCGGCCCCCGTCAATTGCGTCCGCTCCGGCCCGTTCGCCGCAGCCCTCTATTCGGTGCTCAGCGCCATGGGCGATACCATCTTCCGAAACGGCGGGGTGGCGCGCTGCATCGAGCTGCGCCTGCCGGAGGGCTGCGCCATCAATGCCACGCCCCCGGCTGCGGTGAATGCCCGGATGGGGATCGTCCGGGCGACGACCTCCGCCTTTCTGCAGGCCTTTGCCCGCGCCCTGCCCGAGCGGATGCCCGCCGCCAATTCGGGCATGTCGTTCGTTCTGGCATTCTCGGGCCTGCATGACGACGGAAGCCGCTTCATCGTCACCGAGATCGTGGCCGGCGGGGCAGGCGGCGGGCCGCATGCCGACGGGGCGCATGGCATTTCCACCGATGTGGGCAATGCCATGAACATGCCCGCCGAGGCGCTGGAATCCCAGATCCCGCTGCGCCTGCTGCAGACCGAAATCCGGCGCGGTTCAGGCGGGGCCGGGCACCATCGGGGCGGTGACGGGATCAGGCGCATCTATCTGGCACTTCGCGACGGCATCGACGTCTCGGTGAGGGGCGAGCGGTTCCGCACGGTTCCCGCGGGCCTTGCAGGGGGCGATGCGCCCAGCCCGGCGGCGGCGCGGGTGATCCGACGCGACGGCAGTGTGGAGCATCTTGCCAGCCGGTCCACGCCACGGCTCGACGCGGGCGACAGGCTGGTCGTAGAAAGTTGCGGGGGTGCAGGCTATGGCCCCCCGGAGGGAGGGCCGGGGCGTGATCAAGCGTCAAGGCCGGGGAGATGACGCAAGGCACGGGCGCACAGGGATTGCGCGGCGGATTATCCGTTCGCACACCGGGCATGCTCCGGCAACAGGGCGGCCTCGCGGATGCAGGGAGGGCATCATCGCATGAGCATGCACGAGTTTCTTCACAAGGACGACAAGGAGGTCTCGCTCACCTTCGGCAAGGGTCTTTCGGTGATCATGGCCTTCGAGGGGCGCAACCGCGACCTGTCGATCTCCGAGATCGCCGAGCGGGTCGGCGTGAACCGCGCCGTCACCCGTCGCCTTGTCCGGACGCTGGAACAGCTGGGTTTCGTCAGCCGCGACCGGGGTCGGTATCAGCTGACCCCGCGTGTGCTGCGGCTCACGCGCGGGTTTCTCGAGGCCCGCAGCATCCCGCAGGTGGTCCAGCCGGTGCTGCGCAACACCTCCCAGGAAATCGGGGAATCGGTCTCCTTTGCGATGCTCGACGGAGAGGAAGCCGTCTATGTCGCCCATGCCTTCGTGCCGCGCCGCTTCAGCCTCAACATGGTGACGGTGGGCAGCCGGGTTCCGCTGGCGCCGACCGCGATCGGGCGGGCGATCCTCGGCTTTCTCGACGACGAGGAACGCAGCGCCCTGCTCGCCCGGATGGACCTGACCGCCTATACGCCCAACACGAAGGTGGAGCGCATCGCTCTCGAGGACATCCTCGGGGAAATCCGCAGAACAGGCTATTGCCTGAGCGAGGCGGAATATGTCGAAGGGGTGAATTCGCTCGCCGTCCCGGTCATTGGCCAGGGGGGGCGGGTCGCCGGGGCGATATCCATCATCTTTCCGCAGGATCACTACACCGAGGCCGGTCTTCGGGAGGATCTTGCCTCGAAGCTCCATGCCTGCGCCGCGCATGTGGGCTCTGTCTTCTGAAGGCGGTGCCATGGGATATGCAGACCGGTCCGGCGGGCCGGACTTGATCACAGCGCAGGTTCAGGCAGAGTTGCATGCCTGCGCGCCACGGCCCGGGAGCGATCCGGGCCAACACAGGGACTGAGGGAGAGGGCCATGATCAGCAAGGAACTCAACGAGCGTCTGACACGGATCGGGCCGGGCACGCCCGCCGGTGCGGTGATGCGGCGCTACTGGCAACCGGCGGCCCTTGGGGTAGAGCTTGACCTCACGCCGCGCCCGGTGGTTCCGGTGCGCCTGATGGGCGAGGATCTGGTGCTGTTTCGCGACGACAGCGGCGCGCTTGGCCTTGTCGGACGCCACTGCCCGCATCGGGGCGCGGACATGTGCTATGGCAGGCTGGAGGATAACGGCCTGCGCTGTCCCTTTCACGGCTGGCATTTCGACCGGACGGGACAATGCGTGGAGCAGCCCGGAGAGCCCGAGGGCTCGACCATGCACGAGCGTATCCGCACGACCTCCTATCCGGTGATCGAGCGCAATGGCGTGATCTTCGCCTATATGGGGCCCGGCGACCCGCCACCGCTCCCGGATTTCGACTGCTTCACCGCGCCCGACAGCCACGTCTTCGCCTTCAAGGGCCTGTGGGAATGTAACTGGCTGCAGGCCATGGAGGTGGGCATCGACCCCGCCCATGCCTCGTTCCTGCATCGCTTCCTCGAGGACGAGGACCCGGCCGACAGCTATGGCAAGCAGTTCCGGGACAAGGCCGGCAACACCCAGATCCCCATGACCAAGCTGCGGCGCGACTATCCGCGCCCCGAGATCCGGGTGGAGCCCACCGATCACGGGCTGCGGCTGATCGCGCTGCGGCACATGGAGGACGGACGCAGCCATGTGCGGGTGACCAACCAGATCTTTCCCGGCGCCATCTGCATCCCGATTTCCAACGAGATGACCATCACCCAGTGGCACGTGCCCGTCGATGACGAGAATTGCTATTGGTATTCCATGTTCACCAGCTTCGGCAAACCGGTGGACAAGGAGCTGATGTGGGAGCAGCGAATCAAGGAACACCGCCTGCCCGACTTTGCGCCGCTGAAGAACCGCCGCAACAATTACGGCTTTGACCCTTCCGAGCAGAAATCGCTGACCTATACGGGGATGGGCCTCGACATCAACGTGCATGACCAGTGGGCCGTCGAAGGACTGGGCACGATCCAGGACCGCACGCAGGAACATCTTGGCAAGACCGATGTCGGGATCGTTCGTTACCGCAGAATGCTGCGCGAGGCGATGGACGCGCTCGAAGCCGGGCAGGACAGCGCCCTGCCCATGCATGGCCAAGGGTCGGACACGCGCGGGCCGGTCTCGATCGATGCCATCGGGCCCACCGAGTCCTGGGCCGAATTGTGGACCGAGGCCGACGCGCTGCGCCGTGCCGCCGCCCCCTGGGAGGCCGCGCTCTGAGCGGGCGCGGCACCGGACATCCCGCGCCTGACGCTGCGCCCGGGCTGCCCCCTTTCCCCGTCATTCCGGGGGGCACCCTCCCCCTTGCCCATGGTCTCCGGCCACAGGATCAGTGATGCCAGCTTCGCTTCTCGACAGCCTCAGGGATGGTGCCCTTGCCCGCGCCGGACTGCTTGACGACGACACCCTGCGCCTTGCGGTGGAGGTGCTGGAGCGGGTGAGCCGCGACCGGCTGGAGACATTGCGCCTTGGTTTCGTCGATCAGCACGGGATCATCCGCGGCAAGTCCCTGGTGGCCGGGGCGCTGGCCTCGGCCTTCCGCTCGGGCGTATCGATGACCTCGACGCTTCTGTTCAAGGATACCTCGCATCGGACGGTCTTTCCGGTCTGGTCCGACGATATCGGCTTTGGCAAGGGCGTGTTCACGGGGGCGGGCGACGCGCTGATGGTGCCCGACCCGGCCACGTTCCGCACCCTGCCCTGGGCACCCCATTCCGCCTGGATGCTGTGCAGCATCCACGCGCCCGATGGTGGTGCGATACCCTTCTGCAGCCGCAGCCAGCTTGCGCGGGCGCAGGCGCGGCTGGACGAAGCCGGGTACGGGGCATTGTTCGGGCTGGAGCAGGAATTCCACATCTTCCGCGTCACGGACCCGAATCTGCGCCACAGCGATGGCGGCTTTGACGAGCGCCCACCCGATACCGCGCTGCTGAACCACGGCTATCAATATCTGACCGAGGCCCGCTATGATGCGGCCGAAGCCGTGCTCGACGAATTGCGCCGGCACGCGCAGGGACTTGGCCTGCCGGTGCGCTCGATGGAGATCGAGTTCGGACCCTCGCAATTCGAGTTCACGTTCGAGCCCGGCCCGCCGATGGCGCAGGCCGATGTCACGACGTTCTTCCGCACCATGGTGCGTCAGACCTGCGCGCGCGCGGGCCTGCATGCGACCTTCATGTGCCTGCCGCAGCAAAGGGATATCGTGCCGTCGGGCTGGCACATCCACCAGTCGCTGGGAGATGCCGCCACGGGCCGAAACCTCTTTGTTCCGGGCGAGGACGACAGCCTTTCAGCGCCCGCTGCGGGCTGGATCGCGGGCCTGCTGGAGCATACGATGGAAACCGCGCTGCTGCTGATCCCAAGCGTGAACGGCTACAAGCGCGTCCGCCCCGGGATGATGGCACCCGACCGCATCCAGTGGGCCCGCGACAACAAGGGTGCCATGATCCGCGCCCTGATGAAGCCGGGCGATTCTGCCAGCCGCATCGAGAACCGGCTCGCGGAGCCTGCCGCCAACCCCTATCTGGCCTTCGCCGCCCAGATCCACGCGGGGCTTGACGGGATCGGGGCCGGGCGCCCGCCCCCTTCCCCGGTGGAGAGCCCCTATTCCGCTGCGGCGTCGCCCCGCCTTCCGAACGACCTCGGCGCGGCGATCGACGCCTTCTCGGGCTCGGATTTCGTGGCTCGCCATTTCGGCGCGGATTTCAGGCATTGGCTGGACGTGCTGAAGCGCGCGGAATGGGATCGCTACCGCCTTGCCGTCAGCGACTGGGAACAGCGCGAGTATTTCACGCTCTACTGACCCCCCGCCCGTCAGGACACGCGGCATGGGCCGGTGCACAGCCCATCGCGCGGTGCTTGCCTGCCATGGCGCATGGGCAACGCACGGTGGGGCAAGGAGATCTTTGCCGCTCTCCGGGATGGTCGCGCCTTCGTTCGTCCACGTGACGACGGGACGCTGCATCAAGGAGACCAGCATGCTCGATCCGCTTGTGAACCGGTCGCTCTCGCCTGTCGGGCCTGCGACCGACGTGATCCCCGTGACCCCGGACGACGCGACCGACCTTCCCGAACTCGCGCTGTCGCTTTTCATCGAGACCGGAGGCAGCCTGCAGATTGTCACCCGCCGGGGTGAGACACGCAGTCTGCAGATCGACGACCAGACGCTGCTCCCCGTCGCCGTGCGCCGGGTGCTGGCCACCGGCACAAGTGCCACGGGCATTCACGCGCTGGTGGTGGGCTGATGCTGGGCAGAGGGCTTTCGTTTCGCGCGGTCGCCCAACGCAGGCGGAACAGGCGGATGACCGCATCCGGAGGCGATGAGACGGTCATTGCAGAGGCCGGGCGATACTGGCGCGTCCATACCTTCACCGCGTCGGGCGTGTTTCAGGTGTCGCGCGGCGGGCGCGTCGAATACCTGCTGGTCGGCGGAGGCGGGGCCGGTGGCGGCACCGGCAGCGGCGGCGGCGGCGGGGGGGGCCGCGCGGGCGGTGTC
>JAFIEC010000264.1 GCA_020832725.1 Paracoccaceae bacterium
CGGATCGGCGATGCCCTGCCCGGTGCCGGGCTGCTGGTCAACACCACGGCGCTGGGCATGGCGGGGCAATCCCCGCTGTCGCTGCCATGGGAGGCGCTGGCGGCCGATACGGTGGTCAGCGATATCGTCTACACGCCGCTGGAAACGCCTCTTCTGGCGCGGGCGCGGGCGCGGGGATGCGCCTGTGTCGATGGGCTGGGCATGCTGCTGCATCAGGCCGCGCCGGGCTTTGCCCGGTGGTTCGGCACCATGCCCCCCGTGGATTCCGAGGCGCGGGCGGCACTGCTGCAGGCGATGGGGCAGGCCGGATGAGCAGGCCGCGCGTCATCGGGCTGACCGGCTCCATCGGCATGGGCAAGACCACCACCGCCGCGATGTTCGCCGAAGCGGGGCTGCCGGTCTGGGACGCGGATGCCGCCGTGCATCGCCTCTATGGGCCGGGCGGGGCCGCGCTGGGCCCGGTGGGGGCGCTCTGCCCCGAGGCGGTCACCCTGGAGGGCATCGACCGCGCCCGCCTGCGCGACTGGATCGCGCGGACCGAGGGCGCGCTTGCCCGGCTGGAGGCCGTGGTGCACCCGCTGGTGGCCGCCGACCGGGAAGAGTTTCTTGCCCGGGCGGCCCGGGAGGGGGCGGATCTGGCGGTGGTGGATATCCCGCTTCTGTTCGAGACCGGGGCCGAGGACGGGGTGGATGTCACGGTCGTCGTCTCGGCGCCCGAAGAGGTCCAGCGCGCCCGGGTTCTGGCGCGCCCGGGCATGGAGGCCGGTCATCTGTCGCGGATCATGGCCCGCCAGATGCCCGATGCCGAAAAGCGCGCCCGCGCCGATCATGTGATCGAGACCGATGGAATGGAGCGGGCCCGCGCCCAGGTGCGCGATCTGGTCGCCCGGCTGAGGAGCGCGCGCGATGCGTGAGATCGTACTCGATACCGAAACCACCGGCCTCGACCCCGAACAGGGCGACCGGATCGTGGAGATCGCCGCGCTGGAGCTGTGGAACCACGTCCCCACCGAGAACAGGTTTCACGTCTACATCAACCCCCGCCGCGCCATGTCGCCCGAGGCCCTTGCCGTGCACGGGCTGGACGATGCCTTTCTCGCCGACAAGCCCTTCTTCGAGCAGGTGGCGCAGGATTTCCTGGCCTTCGTGGCCGATGCGCGGCTGGTCATCCACAACGCGCCCTTCGACATGAAGTTCCTGAATGCCGAATTGCGCTGGGCGGGCCTGCCGCAATTGCCGCCCACCCGCGCGCGCGACACGCTGGAGATGGCGCGGCGGCGCTTTCCGGGGGCGCAGAATTCGCTCGATGCGCTGTGCCGGCGGTTCGGCGTCGACAATTCAGCCCGCACGCTGCACGGCGCGCTGCTGGATTGCCAGCTTCTGGCGGATGTCTATCTGGAGCTTGTCGGCGGTCGCCAGCCCGACTTTGCGCTGGGCCCCGCAGGCGGGCATGATCCGGGCGGGGCCGATGGCGCGGGCTGGACGCCCCCGCGCCGGCCGCGCCCGCTGCCCGCGCGCGTCACCCCGCAGGAGGCCGAAGCCCACGCCGCCTTCCTGGAGGAGCTGGGGCCCGATGCCTTGTGGAACCGGGCCCGCCGAACGCGCTGATCCGCGATCAGCCCCCGGAAGGGGTGGTGCCGCTGCCCGCCCCTGCGGCCTGATTGGCCTGCATCTGGCTGAGTTGCTGGCGATAGAGCGACAGGAAGTCGATCGTTTCCAGATTGAGCGGCGGGAAGCCGCCGTCATGGGTCACGTCGCTGACGATCCGGCGCAGGAAGGGGAACAGCTGGCGCGGGCATTCGATCAGCAGGAAGGGGTGCATCTGTTCGTTGGGCACGTTCTCGATGAGGAAGATGCCCGCATATTCCAGCTCCAGCACAAAGATCGGCTCGCCCGCATCCTTGGTCTTGGCGTTCACGATCAGCTTGACGATCACGTCATATTGATTGTCGGCCGCACGCTTGCGCGCATCGAGCGCCACCTGCACGGTGATCTCGGGCTGGGCATTGCCCGCCATCGCCTTTTGCGCGGCCACGTTCTCGAATGACATGTCGCGGATGAACTGGCCGAGGATCTGCATCTTGGGCACAACCGGCTGTGCGCCCCCGGCCGCATTGGCCCCCGCGCCGCCTGCCGCGCCGCCTGCGGGCGCCCCCGGCTGGGGCGCGCCGGCTCCGTTCGTATCCGACATCCTGTCCTCCTGATATGGATCTGGCCCCATGCGGGCCTGTCCGGGTCTCTCTACTGTATCGGCGAGAGGGGCGGAACCCCGTGGATCAGCCCCCCCGCCAGGGAGAATCGCCGCCGCCCTGCCCCGGAGGGCGCGGGGGCGTGTCGTCGTCGATCACGGTGTAATCGGTCTCGATCGTGTCGGGGCCGCGCCGGGGATGCGGCTGCGACGCCGCCATCTTCGCGGCCATCCGCCGGGCGATCCACGCCCCGCCCGCATCGATGGCCCGCTCCCGCACCACGGGCAGCAGCAGCGCCAGCCCCACCACATCGGTAAAGAAACCCGGCGTCAGCAGCAGTGCCCCCGCGAACAGGATCAGCGCCCCGTGCACCAGCACCCGCGACGGGTCGTCGCCCCGCGACAGCGCCGCCTGCACCCGCGCAATGGCCTCCGCCCCCTGCGCGCGGATCAGCGTGGAGCCGACCAGCGCCGTCAGCAGCACGATCGCCAGCGTCGGCCACAGGCCGATGGCCCCGCCCACCTGCACGAACAGGGCGATCTCGATCAGGGGCACGATGATGAAGGCAAGCAGGAGGGGCATGACGATCCGTTGACGATACGATGGCAATCCGATTCCCCGCGCGTGTGGACTTGCGCGGCTTGCTGCCTTACATATGCGCCGCGCCACATGAGTGAAAGCCCGCGGGAGAACAGGATGGGGTCGTCGATGGTTCAGTTGATCGTACTAGCAGCGATCGCGATCTTCCTGGTCCTGCGCCTGCGCAGCGTCCTCGGCTCCCGCGAGGGGTTCGAGAAACCGCCGCTGCCCCGGGACGGCACCTCCGCCCCCGCGCCTCGGCGGGAGTTCGAGGTGATCGAGGGCGGCAAGGATCACGATATCGCCTATCACGCCCCGGCGGGGTCGCCCGCGGCCGATGCGCTGGCCCGGATGAAGGCGGCAGAGCCCGGCTTTTCCGTGGGCGAGTTCCTGCAGGGCGCGCGCGGGGCCTATGAGATGATCCTCATGTCCTTCGAGAACGGCGCGATCGAGGATATCGAGGATTTCCTCGACCCCGCCATCCGCGACGCCTTTGCCGAGGTCGTCGCCCTGCGCGAGCGCGAGGGCCTGCAGGTGGAGGCCCATTTCGTCGGCGTCCGCGAGGTCAAGCTGGTCACCGCCACCTTCGACGAGCAAAGCGCCGAGGCGGAGATGACCATCCGCTTTGTCGGCGAGCTGACATCGGTGGTGCGCAATGCCGAGGGCGCCATCGTCGAGGGCAATCCCAACGAGATCCGCCGCCAGAAGGATGTCTGGACCTTTGCCCGCCGCATGGGTGTGGACGACCCCAACTGGGTGCTCGTCGCCACCGGGGAGTGATCTCTTGGGCCGCCGCGGCCTGCGCGCGGTCGGCGGCCTTCTGCTTGCCGCATCCCTGGCGCTGCCCATGAGCGCCGCAGCCCGCGACCATGTGGCCGAGCGATTCGACAATCTGCTGGGCTGGGCCGAGGATGACCACGAGGCCGCGCTTGCGGTCTTTCTCAACTCCTGCCGCCACGCGCGCGGCGAGGCCTTTGCCCCCCTGTGCCATCTCGCCGCGACCGGGGTGCCCGCGCGGCCCTTCTTCGAGACCTTCTTTCGCCCGGTGGTCATGCGCCCCGATGACGGGGCGCTGTTCACCGGCTATTTCGAACCCGAGCTGAGCGGGGCGCGCGCCCGCAGCGGGCGCTATCGCCACCCGATCTATCGCCGCCCCCCCGACCTGCCCCAGGGTCAGCCCTGGGCCACCCGCGCCGAGATCGAGGGCGGGCTGCTGGAGGGGCGTGCGCTGGAGATCGCCTGGATCGACGACCCGGTGGAGGTGTTCTTCCTGCAGATCCAGGGCTCGGGCCGGGTGCGCCTGTCGGACGGTGCCCGCATCCGGGTGGGCTATGGCGGGCATAATGGCCATCCCTACCGCTCCGTCGGGCAGGAGCTGGTGCGCCGGGGCCTGTTCGAGGCGCATCAGGTCTCGGCGCAGGTGATCCGCAACTGGGTGCGGCGCAACCCCGACGAGGGGCGCGCGCTGCTCCATACCAACCCCTCCTTCGTCTTTTTCCGCGAGATCGACAGCCTTGCGCCCGAGGATGGCCCCATCGGCGCCATGGGCCTGCCGATCACCACCCTGCGCTCCATCGCGGTGGATCCCGCATGGGTGCCGCTGGGCGCGCCCGTCTGGGTGGAGAAGGGCGGCGCGCGGCCCATGCGGCGGCTGATGATCGCCCAGGATACCGGCTCGGCCATCAAGGGGGCGCAGCGCGGCGACATCTTCTATGGCACCGGCGACGACGCCGGGCGGGAGGCCGGGCATATCCGCGATCCGGGGCGGATGGTGGTGCTGCTGCCGATCGAGACGGCGCGGCAGCTTCTCGGCGAGGAGGATTAGCCATGTCCCGCCGCCGCAAGGGACCAAGCGAGGACGACCTGCGCCTGTGGTCGCGGGTAACCGAAGGGGCCGAGCGACTGGCCCGGAGACCGCCTGTCCGGGCGGCCTCCGGTCCGAAGCCCGACGCGGCGCCTGCGGCACCCCCCCGCGCGCCCCC
>JAFIEC010000270.1 GCA_020832725.1 Paracoccaceae bacterium
GTGAGAGGGCACGTCGCCGGCGCTGCCGCGACTGGTGGTGCCGTCGCCCCAATCGATCATCCAGCCGCGAAGGCCGTCCAGCGCACCGGCCTCGCGACCGGCCAGATCGAGGACCGCTTCCCGGCCGACGGCCACCCGCGCGGGCAGGCTCATCTGGATATCGTCCAGAACCGCAGCGAACCGGGCCTCGCACCTCAGGATACGGTCCGACATTTCGGTGCCGGTTCCGGGCCTGTCGGTATCGGGCAGGGCTGGCAGGCCCGGTTGCGAGAATACGGACCGGAATGCTGCGGGGCCCGTGCCGGTGTCGGACGCGAGCGCGATCGGCATTCCGGCAGGACCCGGATCTCCCGAGGCGGGGCCCGGCGATGTCTCCGGGGCACCGGGTGCCGGATCGGGATCTGGGCCGGGGCCTGGATCGGGGTCTGGGTCGGGATCGGGGTCCGGAGCGCCCCCACCCGAGACCACACGCACCGTGACGCTGGCGGGATCGGAAACCAGCGTGCCATCAGAGGCGACATAGCCGAACACATCGTCTCCGACAAAGCCCGGCTCGGGCCGGTAGGTGATGGTACCATCGGCGTTCATCTCGATCTCGCCGCGCACGGGAGGTGCCTGCACGACGGCGCTCAGCGGTCCTGCATCGCCCGGCAGATCGTTGGCCAGCACGTCGATGATCACCTCTTCGCCGGCAGTGGTTTCCACCTCCACCGGGTTGGCGACCGGCCGTGTGAGGCCGGCGGCGATCCGGAAGTCGAGCACGGCGTCGCCGCCGGCCACTCCGTCGTCGTCGCCATCGAGCGCGGCGCCGCCATCGGCGGCAAGAATCGCATCCGGCCCGGGATCGTCGGCATCGTTGTCCCCGCCCCGAAGCCGCATCACATAGTCGCCCGGCTCCATCGCCGCATCGGCGACGAAGGTCAGGCTTCGACCGTCGGATGCCACCTCGACCTGCCCGGCGATCCTCGTGCCATCCTCATCGGTGATGATGACCGAGTCGGCCCCTACGGAATCGACGCGGATGGGCAGGCTGAAGGAGGCCGTGACCTGCGTCTCCGTCGGCTCTATGCCCGTCACCCGTGCCAGCGCGCTGAGGCTGGTCTGCGGCATGACGTTGACGCCGAAGGGATCGGAGACATAGCTGCCGGTCTCGTCGACCACCGTCACGCGCACGTCGCGCTTGCCGATGGATGTGAAGACATGGGTGGCACGGGTGGCATCGCCATCAAGAACCTGCACGGGGCTGCCATCGCCCCAATCCACTTCGATGCGCGAGACCACATCCTGCCCCGGATCGGTGATGGAGAAGTTCAGCGCATAGGTTTCGTTGACACGCGTGTCGGAGCTGCCGGACAGGGTGATCGAGGGCGCCACGTTCGCCACGTTCACGATGAACCCGGCGGTGGATTCCGCACCCGCCCCGTCGCGGGCCGCGATCACGATCGTCTGGATGTCCGGCCCGTTGGGGGCAAGCCATGTGATTTCGCCGCTGTCGGCATCGACGGTCATGTCGTCGGGCCCGTCGACAAGGTTCCAGGTGATCGGTGCCGGCCCGTCGGGATCGGTCGCCGAAGGGGTCACGCGGAGGGTCTCCCCCTCGTCTATCGTGACCGGATCGAGCGGGGCGATCACCGGCGGGTCGTTCACCTGTTCGACGGTGATCGACACCTCCACGATGTTCGAGGTCGCGAACCCGTCACTGACCCGATAGGTCAGCTCGTCGGATCCGACATAGCCCGGATCGGGGGTGTAGCTCAGCGCTCCGTCGCCGGCGAGATCGATCTGGCCGTGATCGGGGCCGGTGACGATCTCGATCATCAGCGGGTCGCCATCGGCGTCGAAATCGTTGACGCGCGGGTCGAAGACCACGGGCAGATCGCGGTCGGTGGTGACCGCATAGGGATTCGCCACGGGTGGGGTGTTGGTCGCATCCAGCCCGAAGCCCGAAACCGAGACCCGCGAATCCGCCGTCCCGAAACCGATCAGGTCGAGGCCGAGACGGACGGCATCGCCGGGCTGCAACGCGCCAAGCGACAGGGTCAGCGTCAGCGGTCCGGCCAGGTCGTCGATGCGGTCGCCCGAGGCCAGCCCCTCGGCGCTGACGCCCGACCCGAAGTAGATCGTGCCATCGCTCTGGACCGATACGAGCGCATCGGTATTGCCCAATGCGTCGAGGCTGCGCAGGGCCGTGCCTGTCGCGGCGTCGAAGAGGCTGATCTCCAGCGCATCGGGCGCCCGGCCCGGATCCTGCCCCAGCACGATGTCCGAGAGGGTCAGGCTTATGCGGGTCGCGCCATCGGGCACGAGGAAGGCCTGCGACAGACCCGAGAAGCCGCCTGTGGTCTCGGCGATGGTGGCCACACCGGCGGAGGTCGAGACATCGCCCGTTGTCGTCCAGCCGTCGAGGCCGTCGGAGAAATCCGCGTTGAGAAAGCCCTCGTGCGTGGGCGCGCTGCTTTGTGCCTGGGGCGCGGTCGGCAGCGGCGCCGGGGTGGGCAGGGCGGCCAGTGCCTGCTTGTCGTGATCGGTGATGATGCGGCGGATGCCGGGCAGGATATCGCCAGTCATCATCCGTTCCGCACCTTCCGCGCGGGGCACGTCGGGAAGGCCAAGAATGTGCCCCAGCTCATGGGTCAGCACGGTCAGCAGGTCGATCCCGGTGCTGGCAGGGCCGTCCAGCGCCACCCGATGGCCGTCAACCGTCGCGCCCAGGAACTCGACCGGCAGATGCGGCGCGGGATCGACGAACCATCCGTGGCCCGCCGCCGTCTCGTCCAGCGTGACAACACCATCCTGCGCCAGGGCCAGCAACGAGCCATCGAGCTCGGCGATCTCTACCTCCACCATTTCCAGAGCGGCGATCTGGACCGGCTCCAGCAGCCCGGTCTCTTCCCAGGCGGCCACGGCCGCTTCCAGAAGCGGCTGGATCTCGAACGGGGCGACAGTGCGGTCGGATCCGGGCCCCGCGACGGCCTGCAGGGGCTCGCCCGCGCCATCGGCGGTGGCCGCAAGGGCGATGTTGTCGAGGAAATAGATCTGGCTGATGCCGGCGGCCCGGTCGATCGGCCCGGTCGAGGTGCTGATCAGGTAGTCGCGGATGCCCTCGAGTCCCTCGCCGCTTCCGGGGTCGAGCGAATAGTCGAAAATGGAATCGTCGAGGCTTGAATTGGCGATGACGACCTTGACCATCTGGCCCCTGAGGTGCTCGGGCACCTCGACCGAATGCAGGGTCTTGCGGAAGATGCCCAGCGGCAGGTCGACCCTTTCGTGGTGCAGCACACCGTCGCTGCCGGCATCGGTGACCTCGCGGACATCGGCACCCGGCTCCACGAAGAACACATCGATTCCGGCCTCGGGCGACATCACGAGCGGCGCGCGGGTCTCGAAGGTCAGGAAGTTGGCCCCCGTCTCGGGCACCCAGAGCCGGTTGTGGGCGATGCGATCAAACCGCGCCACTGCATCGATCACGTCATCGAGCAGGGCCTGCAGCGGATCCGGAAGCGTCATGGCGCCCAGTGCCAGCTTGAGCGCCTCGTTGCCGCCCATCAGAAGGGCGTAATCCGACTGCGTGAGTGCCTTGTACTGCTCGCCAAAGACCACGTCGAAGCCCGCCTTGGCATAGGCCTTCACCGCATTGGCACTGGCGCTGGAGGAATCGGCGGCCAGCGTTTCCGAAATCACATTGCGATTCGAGACCTGCAGCCTTGCCGCGTCGTCCGGGTCCAGTCGCGCAAGGATCTGGTCGCGCACCGCGACTTCCGTGAACAGGAAGTCGATCTGGTTCAGCACGCCCTTGATCACGGCGGCCTTCTTGCTGGTCTCGCTGTCGGGGTTCTTGAGTTCCGCCGCGATCCAGTTCCGCGCTTCGGCCTCGACCGGCTCGGGATATGTATCGCCCAGATAATCGGTGGTCAGGAAATCGATCTGCGCCTTCTTTATGGCCTGGTCGACGACCTTGCCGGAGAAATAGTCGAACACCTTGCCCAGCATCGTGTCGAGGATCGCGGCCGGGTTCGTCTCGAGGACGAACAGTCCGGCAAGGTCGGTGGCGACGTTGATGCCGAATTCGCGGGCACCGAACTCGAAACCATAGCCGCCGTGGAAGGAATAGCCCGGCAGCTGGTAGGAGAAGGGGAAGCGACCGAAATCACCGGCACTGCGCTTGAGGAAGTCTTCGCGCGGCTTGTCGTCCTCGCCGCGCGGGATGAAATCGTCGATCTTGAGCTTGCTCAGAAGCATGTTGGCGATGGACTGCCGGGTGCCATGCTCGAAATCGCCGTTGAAGACCGTCGGCACCGCGCCTTCGGGGCTCTTGCTGACGGGGGTGTTGTCGAAGGTGACCGGCGTCGAGGAGCCGGATTGCGGGCGCATGTTGTCGCCCCCGCCGGCCCATGAATAATACCAGCCGGTGCCGATCCCCTCGCGCTTGACCCCGGCGGGGGCGGCACCGGTGGCGGCATCGGTGGCGGTCCGCAGCCAGCGATGGGCGTTGGGGTCGCCCAGATTGGCCGGGCGCACCGCATACCAGCCGCTGCTGTCGTGGCGCTCGAAGCGGTCGTTGGTGTAGCCGAGGACCGAGACCGTCTCGCCGACGGTGGCGTGGCTGCGCCAGATGTCGGTGCCCAGAAAGCTGGTGATGCCCGTGTGGATGGTGCCGGCGTACCAGCCCAGTGCCCGGTTCGACGGACCCCCGAGGCCCATCTCGAGCGAGACCGATCCGGAGTCGCCCCAGCCGATGCTGAGCGGGATCGGACCGAGAGCAGTGAAATCGTCGTCCGAGAACCCCGAGGCATAGCGGGTCAGATCCACGTTGAGATCGAAATCCGAGAGGGGCCGACCGTTGATCGACAGGGTAAAGCCACGCCCAAGGGGGCTGTTGTCGGGCTTGGCGGCGGTCTGGAAGTAATTGTCGGCAAACTCGATGTTCGACCAGCGCTTGATCTCGGGGTCGTTGAACTTTCCCCACTCGATGGTGGAGATCTTGATCCCGAGGTTGTCGGCCACGGTGATCACCCGATCCAGCGCCCTGCTCAGCGCCCGCTGCTTGATGATCAGCGCGGCACCGGCGGTGGCGGTCGCGACATTGCCCGAAGCGCCGGAGACGACAGTGGCCACGAAGTTGATCGCGGTCAGGGCGTCATTGAGGCTCTTGCTGATCGTGACGATGCTGCGCAGCGGGATGTTGAGGCTATTCTGCTCCTTGTCGTAGGGATCGATCGTGGTCTTGTGGATGTCGGTCTTGCCGGGCATGTGAAAGCCCAGCCGCTGGATGATCTCGCTGTTGACCACGGCGCCCCGGTCATGGCCGATGAAATGCATCGGCGCGTCAAGCAGCGCGCCATCGGTTTCGGCATCCAGCTGCATGAGGGCGGCAAAGGTCGCATCGGCTGCGGCCTCGGCAAAGCCCGTGTCGGTGATGTTGCTTTCCTTGACCCAGTCGGTCAGCAGCATCACCGCCTCGCCCTCGCGCAGCGCGTCGGCACCGCTGCGACCGGTCCGCAGGTCCACCCAATCGCCCGTCGCCCGGTCGTAGTGCAGCACCACGCCGCCGCCTGCGGCACGTGCGATCAGTTCGGCCATGGCAGTGTATTCCGGCGGGGTTCGGAAGGGCTCGTCGCCGAACAGCATCGAGAAATCTGCCGGCCAGAACTCGGCCCCATGGGTGATCATCGTCACCGGCCCATAGGTCGTTTCCGTGGGCCGCGCCGCAGTCTCGAAGGTCGACGAGGCGCGTGCCCCGGTGGAGGGGATCCTGACCCCCCAGTGATAGCTCTGCCCGGCCGTCAGCATCTCGAGGAAGGCCGGATCGAAGCTGACTTCCACACGCTCGGGATCGTCAAGCCGGCCGGTCTCCACCAGATTGCCGTCCACCGTCACGACGTAGCTGCTGCCACGGCTGAGCGCGAGACTGCCCTCGCCGGTAAAGATGCGCCCGGTGTTCAGGTCGTCGAGGAAGGGCGCCCGGGCCTCCGCATCGGCGAACGGCCCCTCGGCCGCCGCATCGTCAGGGAACAGCCCCAGACCCCTCGGCATCGCCGAGAGATACAGATGGGCCAGCGGCGGTGCGGTCAGCCCCCCCGAACCGAGGGAGCGGTCGGACGCGTCGAAGCTGAAGGCGAGGGTCAGCTCGCCCTGTTCCTCGCCGTAGTTGACGACGGGCTCGAGCACGTCCTCCAGCCGCAGCGCCGCGATCTGTTGCAGGCCGATCTGCGTTGCATCCGTCGCGTGCACATCCAGCGGGCGCAGGTTCACCGGCGTGCCGGTGTCGCGGCTTTCGTCATCAAGCGGTGTCGTGCGGTTCAATGCGCCGCCGCTTTCGGCCCTGCGGATCAGTTCGTCCACATCGAAGACCAGAACGTTGCCGGTACGACTGTAGGGGACGAAAAGCTTGTCATTGTCGCCGCTCAGCGCGATGTCGCGGATAATCGCACCGGGGATGGGCGTGGTGGCGCCAAGGTATTGCGCGCCCGTCCCCGACCCGCCCCCGGCCGAATAGATCGAAAGCGGATCGCGGATCACGCCGATCTTGGCACCTACCTGGGTCGCATTCTCGATCGACGCCTGCACGTTCGTGTCACTGAGGAACCGCTTGTTCGCATCGACGATGAACCCATAGCTGAGGTCGGGCAGAAGCGCGATCTTGCCCGCGACCTGGGTGTCGAGATCAAAGCGCACCCCGTCCATCCGGTTCTGCAGGGAAAAGCTACGGTAGGCATCGGCGGGGTTGATCATCAGGCTGCGCAGGCTGGGCCAGCGCCCGTCGTTGCGCTCCATCTCGACATCGGCCCGCGCGGCGTGGACATTCTCCAATCCGATCGTGAATTCGCTCGCTGAGGAATTCTGGATGATGATCTGCTTGAGCCCGCGCATGTAGTCCGACCGCGCCAGAAGCACCATCCTGTCTGCCAGAGGCGTGGCCTGCAGCCTGTGCGGCTCGCCCGCCAGCACCACGGCACCGTCCTCGACACGAAAGGCCTGATGGGTCGGCGAGCCGACGGGGGCTGGATTGGCATTGATGCGGATGCGTTCCCCATAGGGCACGGCAACCTCTTCGGGGTCGCGCTCCAGATCATCGCGGTCGACGTTGATCGCCACCAGCGAGGCTTCCTGCAGGGGCGAGTTGACGCCGTAGCCCATGAATTCCCCGGGCATCAGCGCGAACAATCGCGTCCCATCTTCGTTGACCGCGATGCTGTCGATGTAGCGCGACATGCCCATGCTCAGCATGGTCTCGAAATACCACCCGTCGCTGACCTGCAGCGTGGTCAGCAATTGCGGCTTGAGGAAATGCTCCGACGCCGGGGTCACATCGACCTGCCAGATCTTGTCACGGGCGGCGACAAACAGCCGCTCGCCATCCGGCCCCAGCGTAACCGACGAGATACCGCCGCCCGGGATGTCCAGCCTACCGGATAGCGGCACCAGTTCGTGGGCGCTGCTCCAGCGCATCATCGCGGCATCGAGGACGTAGAGCCCGTTCCTGGCATGCACCAGCACCATCGCCAGATCGTCTGTGGGGATCACGTCGAGAACAATCCCGACACTTTCGCCAAAGGGGATGTGGTGAACTGTTTGGTCTTCGCCGTCCTGTCCGGGGATGCGCTGGTCGATGACCGTCAGCCCCCATTCACCGTCCACGAAATCGGGAACAAAGCCATACCCGCCACGGTTCACGACCTGCATCGGGTTGGAGGTCACATAGGGCGTATCCTCGGGCCAGGGCTCTCCGGGCTGGATATCGGCATTGAAGCCGGGCCGTTCGACAAAGAAGGTGGCATGCGGAAGGAAGACCGATCTCGGGATCCAGAAGGTCACTTCATTGCCGAACAGATAATCGCCGTCTTCGCGCGCCGTGATGGCGACATCGAGGAATTCGTCGCCATAGATGAAGCGTTCCTCGCCGCCATAGACCACCCGCACCCGTGCCTTGCGCAGATCGTCTGTGCCAAAGCTGTCGGCTCCGGTGTCGAGTACGGATTCATCGGCGAACATCGCGCCCGACAGGGTCAGGCGGGTCGGCCATTGCGGATCGGAGAAATCGACCGAGACGGCATCGATGACGGGTGAGGCCTGTGCCGTGGGGGTGGCCGCCGGAATATGGCCGCTGTCGACATATTCGGGATAGTCGCCGGGGGCCGGGCCAATGACAAAGGTGTCGCGGTCAAGCGTGCCGTCAAGTTCTACCGTGAGGTCCGTGCGCGGCCCGTCGCTCCAGATCTCGCCCACCTTGTAATAGGCTTCCAGATTCGCACGCTCCAGCGTTCTCGGTGCCATGATATAGGCATTGGCCGTGCCGATGGTGGCGATGGCGGCCATCATGCCGACAGGTCCGGCCAGGAACATGGTGCTGGCCAGAACCGCCGTCGTCGCAAGTGCGAATTCGGGAAGCTCCACCTGAACGCGCTGCATCGGCACGGAGGCCCGTGCCGCGAGCACGGTGCCGCGGTCGGAGAAGCCCGGGAAGGGGGGCGAATTTGTGCGCGCGATGCCGTCTTCGTCGACCGCGCCGGTATCGATCACCGCCCAGATGTTCTCCATCTCGCCATCGGGGCCAATCGGCATCTCGATCATCTGGAAGAAGACGATCTCGTCACCCGGATCGGCGCTGCCGTTGGTATCGATGCCGATCTGCATGGTTCCCGCGACCGGCGCGCCATCATGGTCGAAGTCGAAGACCGTCAGGCCGTCAAAGCCCGGAGGCAGCTCCCTTGCCTCTGCAAGGGCCTCCTGCACGTCGCGTTCGGCAATCGAGAATTCCTGCGGCCCCGGTATCTGCCCCGGGCCGAGGGCCAGCTCGATTCCGGCGGGGGTGCGCAGGATGCCACCCGTGGCGTCCAGCGTGCCTGTCTCGCCGATCTGTGCGTCGGTGACCGCGACACGGATCGTGTCCTCACCATAGGCATGCACGACCGTGACCGTCGTCTCGCCTGGGCTCAGCGCACGGATCAGGCCATCCTCGCTGACCTCGACGATGCGGGAATCTGCCACGGTGTAATGGGTCCCGTCTTCGGCCGATCCGACAAAGCGGTTCCGCTCGCTGCCCACCGCGGTCACGATCTGGCGGCTGCCGCCCGCCTCGACGATCGTCACCGCATCGGGATAGGCGTCGATATTGCTGATCCATGTCAGCAGGTCGGTGATGTTCTCCTCGGTATAGACTCCGACGGCGGTCGAGGCCTCAAAGCCGTCACGCGAGATCGTCAGCACGCTGTGCCCGCCAGCCTCGGCCCGCAGCACGCCCCCGTCGCCAAGGCTGGCGATCCCGGGGTTGGTAAAGGAGACATCGACCATATCGAGGCCGATCTCGACCCCGCTCTCGCCCTCGAAATCTGCCAGCACCACCAGATCGGCGGTCTCGCCCGCATCTTCGAACAGGAACCGCCGCTGCTGAAAGTCGAGGCCGAGGAGGGCCGCGTCCGACACCTCCACCGGCACCTCGATATCGCTTGTGGCATAGCCGTCGCTGGCCGTCACCGTGACGCTGGCCGCACCGGTCCATCCGTCCTGCGGCGCGAAGTGCAGCATCCCGCCCCGGATCGCGGCCTGTCCGCCCTCCACATCGCTGACATGGTGGAATTCGGCGGGGCCGTCCGGGTCGGAGATGATTGCGGAAAGGTCGAACTGCCGCGCAACCCCCTCATAGGTCACCAGCGGACCCATGCCCGCGGCAAGCACCGGAGCACGGTTGGCGGTGAAGCCGAAGTTGGCGGCGAACAGGGCCTGATCGGCGATACCGGCCGTGCCGTCGCCGGTGACATCGACACCGCTTCCAAACAGCGCGGCGTCCTCGGCACCGACGTTGCCGTCCTCCGTCAGATCCCCGACGATGGCGAAATCGGCCTCGAAATCGCCGCTGCCCGTGATCTCGAACAATCCCTCCCCGGGCTCGCGCAGCTCGAAGATCGCGGTGCGGCTGTCGCCCGTGATCGTTTCGCTGACCGGGTCCGCCCCGCGCCATGTGATGCCGGCGACATCTGCCCCCTGAAGCGCCACACGAAGATATACGCCGCCCGCACCGGTGCTCGAAAGCTCGCCTGGCAGGACGGCGGCTGCCAGCCGTGTCGTGCCATCACCCAGCGTGCCGGACAGATGCCCGCCCGCCAGATCGCGCAGCCCCCCCAGATCGGCGGCGATTGCCCGTTCCTCGAGCATGCCTCCTGCGTCGAGGCCATAGGCCACCCCCTCGCCCCCCGGTGTCACACGATGGCTGAGCACACCCCGCGCATCATAGCCATAGCGCTCTCCGTCCCGGGCATCGCCGCGCGCAAGCACCAGGCGGCCCTCCCCGTCGCGCAGGTATTGAACCGCATGTCCATCCGGTGCGGTGATGCTCTGGACAAGTCCGTTTGCGTCACGGTGGAAATCCAGCCGCGCACCATCCATCCCCACAAGCCCGGAAGAGGTCACGAACACGCTGTTGCCGGCGCCATCGCTCATGTCCGTGACGCCTCGGGTGCTGTCGATGCCCCAGGCGCGGCCATCGGGCGCTGTCAGGCGGTAATTGGTCTGGCCGGCATGGGCGGCCGGATTGTAGGGCGCGCCGCCGGCGGCCTCGAAGAACCGCCCGTTGGATTCGCGCAAGAGCGCCGAAGGTGTCTCCAGCGACCATCCCGGAGCGTCGTCGCTGATCCAGCGCGGGCGGATATAGCTGACGCCGTCGACGTCCTCGACTTCGGGCACGAAGCTGAAGGTCGCGCGCCCGCCGTCGGGCAGCAGCAGGTTCACCCCGGTGCCGGTGCGCAACGGCGGATAGAGGCCGAATTCCGACGACACGATGCCATCCATCTCGGATTGCAGGTCGAGATCCAGCCCTGCAAACCGCCATCCGTCGCCCAGCGCGCCGCGCTGGCCGGTGCCGGGCATCAGGCTGTCGTAGACGCGCACCAGCTCCACCGCAAAGCCGTCAAGATCGACCGCCATATCCTGCACCTCGTGGAGGATGCGACCGGGCTTGTCGGCACTGGAAATCTCGACATCCGCCTCCAGCATGCTGCGCCGACCGCCGATGTCGCGCGCCTCCACCCGAAGCCGGTAGAAACCATCGGCCATGTCGGCCGGGTCGATCTCTGCCAGCGTGCCTGCGACGGGCTCGGTGCCTGCGGCAAGTACGACGGCGGCGCCGCGCCCCGAACGCGGCTCCAGCGTCACCTGCCAATAATCCAGGTTCGCATCCTCGATCTGCCCGATCACTTCCGTCGGAGCGCTCACCAGCCCGCCGTCTGGCAGGCGCGCCATGTCGATCACCGGCGCATCGCGGTCGGCCGGATCCCGGACACGCAGGATCTGCCCGGAGGTGATTGTCTCACCCGTCTCCGTCACCGCCTCGACCTCGATCAGGTATTGTCCGGGCGCGTCCGGCACAAAGCTCGCCGCCCCGGTTTCGGTGATCTGGCTGTCGGTGCCATCCACCGTCATGGACACGAATTCGGCCCCTTCGATGACCGGGCGAATGGCGACGGGCTGGCCCGGCAGTGCCGGGAAGGAGGGGGTCAGCTCGATCCGGATGGAGGGTGCCACCGGCGTGCGCGTCACCTCGATGAAACCCGGCAGGCGCAGCGCGGCCGTGCCGTCGTTCACGACGACCGCAAAGCTGTGATCGCCGTGCTGGCCGGGTGCCGGGGTCCAGCGCAACAGGCCGCTGTCGGCATCGATCTCCATTCCGTCAGGCGCGTCCTCGAGGGCGAAGGCAAGCGTATCGCCATCCGGGTCGCTGGCGTTGACCTCATGCTCCAGTGTCGTGCCGACGACGCCGCGCAGCGAGGGCAGCTCTCCGCTGGGCGGACGATTGACCTCGACCACCCGCACCGAGAAGGACAATACGCTTTCGGCGCCCTTTTCATCGACAGCGCGCAGGCTGATACGGTGCTCGCCTGCGTCGCCGAACTCCGGATACCACATCAGCGTCGGCTGGGTGCCATCGATCCCGGCCCGACCGACGGCCCGTTCGGTGATGAATGCCCCTTCGGGCCCCGACAGCAGGTCGAGCCGGAACAGGTGGTTCTCCGGGTCGGTGACATAGAGCGGCACCTCGAGACGCCCGCCTTCACGGGCAAAACGGTCGGGCACGGGCGCGAAGACCGGCGCCTGGTTGGGGACATCGACGGTGACCGCGACCTCCTGGACCGCTTCGGCAAGCCCGTCGGTCACGAAGAACTCGATCCGGTGGGTGCCGGCGTCCCAGCGTTCCGGCGTCCACGAAAACGCGCCGCTCCCGGCATCCAGAGTGGCGCCGCGCGGCAGGTTCCGCGCGCCGTATCTCAGCGTATCGCCATCGAGATCGCTGCCCTCGAGGACAAGATCCAGCGTCTCGCCAAGGGCCACCTCGCGCGCGCCGGGATATGCCAGTGCCGGTGCCGCGTTCGAGTTGCGCACTGTTACGGTAAAGTCGCGCGTCACGGTCACGGGATCGACGGCACCGTCGTTGCCGGTATCGGTGACCGACAAGGTCACCGCATGGGTGCCGATATCGGAGGCCCCCGGGGTCCACAGGATCCTGTAGAGGTCGGGCGTCTGCATCGCCTCGACCCGCGCATCGCCCGGCAATCCCTCGAGCACGATCTCGAGCGTGTCGCCATCCATGTCGCTGATCGTCACCGGCAGCGCCATCTCGCCGCCTGCAAGGGCCAGCGCATCGTCCAGCGGCCCGATCACCGGCGGCTCGTTGTCGCTGCTGACCGTCACCGCGAAGGTGGTGCGCGCCTCGGCGATGTTCTCGCCCGCGCTGTCCCCGCTGTCGCGGGCGATCACGCGCAGGCCGTAAAGGCCGCGATCGCCGACGCCGGGTGCGATGCGCACCGTGCCGGTTCCGTCGCCATGATCGGTGAAGGTGACGAAATCGGGCAGGAAGATCCCGGTGAGATCGTTTTCCAGAATCAGGCTGACAGGCCCGCCCTCGGGATCATGGGCCGCGATCGTCACTTCAAGGGTCTCGCCGGAATCGATATCGACCGGGTCGATCGGGGCGATCTCCGGCGGCGTGTTGAGTTCCTGCACCCGCAGCGACAGGGTCTCGTGGACCGTGATCGGCACACCCGTCCCGGCCCCGTCGTCGGTGGCCTCGAACCCGATCTCCCAGGTGCCGGCCTGATCGTGCTCAGGGGTCCAGATGAATTCCCATGTGTCGGGATCGAAGGTTGCCCCTTCGGGCAGCCCCGAGATGACAGACACATCGACGCTGCGCGGAAATTCCTCGTCGGGGAAGAAGAGACTGCCGTCGCTGTCACGCATCGGCGGGCGATAGCGCGGATTGTCAGGGTCGAAGACCATGACCGGCACCCGCAGGGATTGCCCGGTATGGGTTTCCCACCCGTCGAGGCCCAGGAACACCGGGGCGCCATTGCCCTCTGCGACGGTGATCCTCGTGCTGGCGGTGGTGACGGACGCGCCGTCGCTGACGGTAAAGGCAAGCTCGTATTCACCGGCCTGATCATGGAACGGCGTCCAGGAGAAGACGCCCCGCTCGGCATCCAGGGTGGCACCGCTGGGCAATCCGTTACCCGCCGCGCCAAACCGCAGGGGCGCGCCCGGAGCGCCCTCGGCTTCGAGGCGGATCACGATCCGCTCGCCCTCGCGCCCGCTGCGCTCGATCGGGGCATCGAGAACCGGGGGAGGTCGGCTGGCGATGACCTGAACCGGCATGGCCACCGTGCTGGAGGCCCGGCCGTCGCTGGCCGTGAAACGCAGATCCGTATAAAGGCCCGCCTGCCCGGGCCCCGGCGTCCACGAGAAGATGCCGCTGCCTGCGTCGAAACGTGCACCGGGCGGCAATCCGTCCGCCATCAGCAACACCTTGTCGCCGTCGGGATCGACGGCCTGCAGCCGCACCTCGATGTGATCGCCCTCGTTCACGGTGACATCGCTGGGCGGCGCCTGGAAGACCGGCGCGCGGTTGCCGTTCTCGACATCGATGACGAAACGCTGCAGCGATCCCGCCCCGAGTACGTCGAAGACATGTACCACCACCTCGGTCTCGGCGGCGGCCTCCGGGCCGGGTGTCCATTCGATCTCCCCGGTCCTGGGGTCGATGGTCATGCCGTCCGGGGCCGTCTTGAGGGCGTGGAAGACCTGATCGCCATCGGCATCATGGCTCTCGACATCATAGCGCCAGGTCTCTCCCGCACGCGCCTCCAACGGCGGCTGCGACAGCACCACGGGTGGCGCGTTCTCTCCGTGGCCGCCGACCACGCCGAGGGTGAAATCGCCCGTGCGGCGCTCGGTCGTGGAGAGGGTCACGGTGCGCGCGACGGTCGAATGCCCCGGCGCAAGGCGGCTGTCGTCGGGCAAGGTGCCCGACAGATCCAGCAGGAAACGTCCGTCGCCCGAGACGCCATCCATCTCGATCGGCTTGCCGTCGGCCCCTTCGTCTCCCCCGAAGGCGAGCAGGAAGGGAAGGCGCAGCTCCCGCTCGGAGACATTGGTGACGCTGACGTCGTAGGAAACGGTCCCGGCGGCGCGATCAAAGCGGGTATTCAGAATGTCGATGTCGATCAGGGCCGAGAGATCGGAGACAAGCTCGAAGCGGTGCTCGACCGGGGCTGCCAGCGGCACACGATAGGCCGACAGCAGGTCGTCCGACACGTTGAGCATCCAGCCGCCTGCGGTCAGCGTCTGCATGGCAAGATAGGCAGTCTGGCTGTCGCTGTCCCAAACCACGAATTGCGGGGTCCGCTCTTCGCCGTCGGTGCCCTTCAGGGTGAAATGCTCCGGGTTGAGCACGCTGCCGGGCTCGTCGCTGGCACCGAGATGCATCGGTTGGTCGAAACGTACCTGAACGAACGGCAGGGGAGCCAGTGCTGCGGCCCCCTCGTCGGGGGTGATGGCGACCACCTCCGGCGCGATCACGGGGACGACCATGTCCACCTGTCCCGACTTGCTGACAAGGATGCGGCCGTCCTCGGTGGCGGTGATGGCATCGGCGCGGGTGCCCTGCGATGCGATCAGGGTGAAGCGCCCTGTCGCGGGCTCCAGAAGATAGAGCGCGCCGCCATCGCCCTGTATCCCGTTGTTGGCCGAGACGATCGCCAGGTTCTCCAGGATGCTTCCGGGTGCCCCGAAGGCGATGGAATCCAGTTCGGCATCAATCCGCGCGACGGTTTCCACCCGTCCGGTCCCGGTCATGCGCACGATGCGGTCCCTGTCCGGCCAGCCGACACCCCAGACCGCGTTGTCGGGGCCGATCGCGATGGACCCAAGGCGCAGATCAAGGTCGCGGCTGACCAGTTCGAGACGCTCCTCGGCGATGTCGAAGCGAAACAGCCCGTCTATCCCGGCGACAAACAAGGCCTCTCCGTCCGGAGAGGGGGCAAGCGCAAGACCAAGCTGGTCGCCGTGAGTGTCGATGATCTGGCCGCTCTCGGGATCGAGCTCGAGCAGCGGGCCGCCCCCCGTCGCCGCCCAGAGCCTGCCATCGGCATCGAAGGCCAGATCGTAGACCGGATGATCCAGCAGCAACAGCGGGTCGCCCACGGCGCCGCCCTCGGCATCAAGCCGCCACAGCGTGTTGCGGGTCTCGCCCCCGATCACGAGGATTGTGCCGTCAGGCGCTTCGGCGGTGGCAAGCGGCCCGATGCCGGCACCGGATCCGGCGATGCCGGTGGCAAAGGCCTCGGCCACGAAGGGATCGCCGACGGCACCGAATTCGGGCGGCAGGTTCGGAGAGGAATAGGGCGTGGCACCGCCCGCCTGCGCCCGGGCGAACAACGGGTTGGACGCAATGGCGACGTCGGGCAGCACGATCGGTGCCTCGGCGGTGGTGCCGTCGACCGCGACCGCCGCGCCCAGATCGGGCGGGGGTGCATCGGCGGGAAGGCTGCGGCCGGTCTCGGGCTGCTCGCGGTTGCCGGCGCGGTCGGTGGCCAGCGACAGGAACTCGTAGCGGACACCCGGCTCGCCCTCGAACAGAAGCGCCCCCGAGGCATCCGCCATCTGCGCCGCGATCAGCCGGAAGCTGCCCCCATCGGCTGCCGCGAAAAGCGAGACATGGGACAGGGCGACATCGTCCGAAGCCGCCCAGCGCAGCTCATACCGGTCATTGCCCAGCTCGGTCACGTCCAGCGTGCTGGAGGGCAGCCGCACATCGGCCCGCACCTCGGGCGCACGCGCCACGATGCCCTGACGGTCGTCCATGAGCACGCGAGCTTCTGCCCTGACCGCATTGCCCGAGAATTCGCCGCCCGCAAGGCGGACCGAATAGCCCACCTCGCCGGATTCTCCGGGGGCCAGCAGACCCTGCGTGCGGTCGCGCATCACCTCGCCGCTGGCAGGGTCGATCGCCTGCACCAGCCAGGTCGCGGTCTGAGGGGTTTCCATAACGTTGACGCCGGCAGAGACCCGCAGGATGAAACCGTGGCTGTCGGAAAAGTCGTAGTCGCGCTGGAAGCCCCAGCTTCCCGCAGGCACGGAAATCTCGATATCGCCAAATCGCATGTCGGCAAGTGCGAAATCACCTGCATCGAGGTCGCGGTCGATCTCCACCACCACCCGCAGCTCGCGCACCGCATCGTGCGGGTCGTCATTGGCAAAGCCCACGTTATAGGGCAGGTCGCGCCCAAGCGGCACATAGCCATCGGTATCGACAACGCGCGGGCCCGTCATCATCGCCGCACCGTCCGACCGGCCCTCGGCGATCAGGAATTCGCGCAGCGAAAAGGCCGTGCGCCCATCGCCGCCAAGTCCGGCGTGGCCGATGGCGCGCAGCATGTCCTCGTTGAAGCCGCCGCCGACCCCGTCGATACGGCTTTGGCTTATCTCGTCGGCCATGGGCAGCCGCATCAGGTAGTCGCGGGTCATGTAGGCTGTGGGCGCGTCGGCCACGGCGCGATAGGCGTCGGGCGCTGGCTGACCGGTCTGTGCCAGGGGCTCCTCGGTCGGGAGAAGCATCGCCTCCTGCATGAGGGGCGCATTGCGGTAATGCTGCACAAGGCGGTCGAAGAAGGCCGCCGCACCGCCACGTGCCGTGGTTTCCTGCCCGATAGGCCCCAGCGTGGCCGAGGCCGCGATGCTGGACAGGAGCGATGCGATCAGCGGGGCCTCGCGCACCGGGGGCGTCACCCCGTCAGAGCGCAGAACGCCCACTTCTTCCAGTCCCGCAAGGAACAGTTGCACCCAGGTGTCCTCGTTTGCGGCAAGCGCCTGCAGCCCGACATTCGCATGGGTGTCGTCCAGGATGACCTCGCGCAGGGCGCGGGCAATGTCGCTTTGGTGGGCGACGAATTCGGCCCGGGTCAGAGGCGTCGCGGACAGCCCGACCCAGCCATTGAAAGGCAGGATCCTCCGTTCCTCGTCCCTGAGGCTGCCATAGTCCACCCGCGGATAGACATGCTCGACCATTGTCGTCCCCGCGCTGCTGCCGGGGGCAAGGTCATAGACATAGCCCGATGCGAGGTGGTTCCGCCCGATCGGCATTTGCGGGTCGAGCTCTCGGTAAAGCTGCGCCTCGCCGGGGAAATCGCCGCGCAAGCCGACCGATGACCAGTTTCGCCAGCCATTCAGCAGGATGGAGGGGTCGCTGGCCCGCACCCCGATCAGGTTGCGAAGGCTGTCGACAAGCGCGAGGCCGTCATCATCAAGGTCGTCGGGCAGCGGGGCATCGGGGTCGAGCAGCCCCATGCCCTGGGCCTCGGACAGACCCTGCGCATCGATCAGGGCCTCAAGCTCGTCCAGTGCCGTGTCCACCACCGGGTCGTCGGATGCCGCGCGCAGTTGCGCGATCATCCAATTCACCCCGAAATCGGCCTGATACGTCTGGAAATAGACATATGGCGCATCGATATTGGCGAAGTTCCGGACCATTGCCGGGAAATCGGCGATGATATCCGTGGTCGTGACCACCCTTGGCCCGTTCAGCGCGACACCCACCTCGGCCTCGCTCGCAGGCTCCACAAGCACGCGGTAGGGCACGGTTGCCCGCGCTCCGGAGCCGTTGGTCACAGACACATCGTAAAGGCCCAGCGGTGCGCCTTCGAGATTGAATGTGGCCACGATCTTCGTGGAATCGATCACCGACCAGGCCACCGGCTCGAAGGCGGTGGCCCCGGGCCGCGACAGGCGCGGGACCGCCCCCTTGTCGAACTGACTGCCCGAGATGGTGGTGGTCACGAAGCGTCCTGTACCCAGCCGGTCGGTGCTCACATCGGTGATCGCCAGCGGCAGCAGGCTTGCGCTGAGCGTGGTGGTGACCGGCGCATCCCCCGCGCGGACAAGGACGTAATATCCCCCGGTCACGGTATCGGGCTGCACGACACGCGAGACCGACCCACCGGCGCTTGGTTGCGCGCTGTCGAAATCGCTGGGCGTGGCGACACGGCCCTGGGCCACGAATACGGCAGGCGCCCCGCCGTCATTGCCCTTTGCGCGTACCAGCATCGTCTGGGCCAGAGGCGGATCGACCCGGAAGAGCCGCGCCTCGCCCGCTTCGAGTGACAACGCGCGCATCTCGCCCAGCGAAAGCTGCGGAATCGAAACCGAGGTGATCGCATCCGCTGCGGTGACATTGTTCACCGTCATCTCGGCCTCGTAGACCTCGTTGAAGATGTCGGTGCGCACCAGCACCCTCCACGGGCCCTCGGCAACTGGCGGCACGCGCAACGTCTGCGACAGCGTCGCCACCTCGCCCGGCGCAAGGGTCGTCTCATAATCCAGCCTGCCCATCAGCACGTCGTCGCCATCGAGACTGGCATCGCGCGACAGATAGATCGCATCGGACCACGGGCCGCTGACCGGCACATCGCCGTCATTGCGCACCTTCCACGAGATCGTGACTTCCTGACCCGGCTGCACGCTGCCCGGCGCCAGTACGTCGCGCACCACCAGATCGGCGGGCGGGGGAAGGTCGACGGGCACGGCGATGGTGTAGGTGGTGTTGTCCTCTCCGCGCGGGGTCTCGAGGATGTCGCCGAATTCACCGCGCAGGGGCGGATCGACGCGCAGACGCAGGGTATAGACCCCCTCGACTACTGTCACCGGCACCCGGAACGAGATGGCGCCGCTGCGATCTTCGCCACCCGGGATCGGCGCGATCCGCACTGTCTTGCGCGGCAACCCGGCCTCGATCCCGCCCTCGGTGCCCGGCTGGGCAAAGGCCAGTTCCAGCGTGAAACTCTGCTGCGGGATGGGGAAATCCGCACCTTCGTTCGCGACGGTCCAGTTCAGCGTCACTTCCTCGCCAGCAACGATCCGATCGGGCAGCGTGGCGTCGGTGATGATCAGCTCGGGCCGATCGGCGGCCTGCACCGTCACGGCTCGCGTGGCCGTGTTGTTCCCCTCGCCCGGCCCCTCGCGCACCTGGTGGAAGGGCGATCCGCTGGACAGCCAGCTGTCACGCACACCCGGAACGGGTTGCCGGCCACTGAAGTCACCGCCATCGGTCATGGCGATAAGAGTGAAATCCCCCTCGACACTATGATGCACACGGCCGCGCAACTGCACGGTGTAGGACTCGCCCGGCTCCAGATCGCTTGTGTGCCCGACCTTCAGCGGGTCCTCCCGGCTGGATTCCGCGTCGATCACCAGCAGACTGTCGGAGGTGATATCGTCTTCCGGGGACAGGAACAGCCGGTCGAACCACAGCCCGACACCGTCGGCTTCCGGATCGTCGGAATCGACCGGCTGGCGGGCATCCCTGGTGCTTATGGTTCCCTGGTTGGTCACCTCGATCTCGGCCTCGAACACCTCGCCTGCGGTGATGGTGTCGGGGGCATCGAAACGGGTGATGACCAGATCGGGAAATTCGCTGACGATCTGCACCGGAGCGCCGACGATATTTCCATTCTGCCAGATATCATAGGCGTGGTCGCGGAAAAACCGCCCCGTGCCCCAATCCTTCATGTCGTTAGTTTTCTCGTAGTAGACCGGGACGACGTAGTTGCTGCTCACTTCTCCGGTCTTCGGATGCGGGCCGTTGTTCGCCCTGACATGTATCCTGTAATCGCCGGGCAGGAGCTGATCGTCGATCTCGATCTCGACCGTCCGGGTATAGCTCTCGCCTGCCGCGAGACCCCCGGGAAGCTCCACACGCTCCAGTCCCAGCCCCGCGAGCGCGTCGTTGCCGGGCCCTGCAGAGAGCCAGATCTGATCGTAGAGGCGCTCGGTTCCGGGCCACAGGTCGTTGTCGGACGTGTTGGTGACAGTGTATTCGATCTCGTAGCTGCCGCCCACGTGCATCGGTTCGTCGGGCACCTTGAGGTCGGTGATCACCAGATCCGTCAGTTGGTCCTCGAATTCCTTCTCGATATAGGTGACCTTGTTTGCAGGGTCGGAATCGCCCGCGCCCCAGACCGAGAGCGTGACGAAATTCCCCTTTACGTGGGGGCCGACGGGAAGCCTGCGGGTTTCCTCGTAGCTTTCGCCGGGCCGAAGGTCCGGCACCTGCATCGAGCGGTAGGGCGGAAAACCGGTCTTGAAGTATTGCGAGAAATCCAGCGGATAAGCATTGGAAAATCCCGCCGCGCCATCCGAGATGCGCAGATCCCAGCCCCAGGTATTCGGCTCGCCGAACGTGCTCGCGTAGAATGTTTGCTCGCCCTGGTTCTTGAAACCGATGGTGAAGTCGTAAT
>JAFIEC010000272.1 GCA_020832725.1 Paracoccaceae bacterium
CGCACCACCCCCCGGGGATGCGGCGCGCGCCCCGTCCTGCATGCTCATGTCGCTCTCCCGTGGTCGACGGGGGCGTGACATCGCCCCTCTCGTCTGGTCCGGGGCCCGAATCTCCCGGGCCCCGGTCTGTCATGCAAGGCCGGACAGGCTCAGCCGCGCAGGTCCTCGGGGATATCGATCCCGTTCTCGAGGAACCAGCGCACGGCACCCGGGTGGAACGGAAGGAAGCCGTTGTTCACCGCGTTCTCGGGAAGGGTCGCCCGGGCCGCCGCGTGGATCTGGACCATGCGGTCGTTGTTCTCCATCACCAGACGCGTGATCTCGTAGGCGAGGCTTTCGGGCATGTCGGCCCGGACCACGGCAAAGTTCCACATCGCCACCGAGGGCTGATCCTCGGCCTGCACGGTGTAGCTGCCTGCGGGGATGGTGAAGGGCGACACTTCGGGGAAGTTTTCGAGGATGGAGGTGTGCTCTTCGGGAGAGAAGGTGAAGACACGCACATCCGCTTCGGCCGCCAGCTGCGAGAAGGCACCGATCGGCACGCCAGCGGCAAAGACGAAGGCATCGATCAGCCCGTCCTTGAGCTGGCTTGCGGCATCGGACGCCCCGGCGAACGAGACATTGGCATTCACGTCCAGCGACTCGAGGAAGCGCGGCCAGTAGGTGCCGGGCGTGCCGCCCGCCGGTCCGACGCTGACCCGCTTGCCTGCAAGGTCGGCAACGCTCGAGATGTTGGCGCTGCGCATGGCGACGCCCTGAAACGGCGTCTCGTACATCGGGAACAGCGCGCGCACGTCGGTATGCGGCAGGCCGGGCGCAAGTTCGCTCTCGCCGATCCAGGCCTCGTACATCGGGCCCATGGTCACCAGGCCGATATCGTGCTCGCCGGTCTGCACGAGTGTGACGTTCTGGACGGGGCCGCCCGTCACCTCGCCGCTGGCGTTGATCCCCAGAGCCTCGCCGATGAAGGCGGCAAGGCCGTTGCCGTAGACGAAATAGACACCGCCCTGGCTGGCGGTGCCCACTGTCAGATCGCTGGGCCAGCCCGTGCGATCCTGTGCGCTTGCTGCCCCCGCAACAAGTGCGAGGCTGGCGGCCGTGGCCGCAAAGATGGTGCGAATGGTCATGTCTATCCTCCCAAGACCTTTGGCGCGCAGAGGGCCAGAACCGGCCCCCCCGACCCTGCGTGCACCACCCGCCCCGTCCTGCCCATGCGCGCCATGATCTGTGTCAAGCGTCGCATCCGGATGCGTGCGGTCCCGTGCCGGGGGACTGCGCGATGCAGCCACCCTAACGCGCGCGCCCATTGTGGCAAGCGGTTTGTCATTCTTACCAATTCGACGCAGCGTCGCGGAAGCTGCACGTGCCCTCTTCAGGGCTGAACCACGCCCGGGTGGTCCGGCACCATGCGGCCCCGCCAGGGCAGGGCGCGGTTCGGATCGGCCTCGGCCAGGGCCGTGGCCCGAAAAGCGCTCGGGCTGGTGCCGGTATGGGCGCTAAAGACGCGCGAGAAATGCGCTGCCGACAGGAATCCCAACTGGGCCGCAACCTCGCGCACCGGCATCCGGCTGCTTTCCAGAAGGCGGCGGGCCTCGAACAGGACCCGCTCCTGCACGAAGTCATGGGCCGTGCGCCCCGAGACGGCGCGACAGACGCGCGCCAGATGCGTGGGCGTGACTCCCAGCCCGCGGGCATAATCCGCCACGCTCGCGCCATCGCGAAAATCACGCTCCACCAGCGTGGCAAAGCGCACCATCAGCCGATCGGCTGCGCTTTCTTCACCGCCATCGGAAGCGCTGCGGCGGGCGTGGCGGGCAATGGTGACGCTGAGCAGGCCTGCCAGCGCCTGGGCCGCAAGGCGCGCTTCGGCCGGGGCTGTGGCATCGGCGGCTGTGACGCTCTCGGCAGCCAGACGATCCAGCAGTGCCGTGATCTCGCCCTGCTCCGCCATGCCCAGCCTGCCGGTGTGCAGCGGCGTCGCCCCGAGTGCCAGGGGCAGGTCCGGCGACAGGAAGACAACCTGTCCCAGACTGCCCCGCACGGCCTCGAAGCAGTGGATGACGCCTGCGGGCACGAAATGGGCGCTGGGCGCCATCCAGCCGCGTCTGCGCCCCGCCACCGTCAGCCGGCCGCTGCCGCGTCCGAACCAAAGCAGGCAATGGCGCGAAAGCGCCCGCAGCGCCTCGGTCCGCCATCGGTCCCCGCGCAGCATCACGCCGAGCGGTACCATCTCGACAAGCTTCGAAAGGGGGGGCTCTGTCCCCGAATTCACCTGGTGAGGCGACCGAAAGGCCGCCCGATTGGAAACAGTCATGCTACTCGGCCTCTGATCACCTCCGGCGAGCCCGGAATGTCGTTTCCGGTCATGGTACAAAAAGAGATGAATTTTCTCAATCGCTGCATCTGGGGGGCGGTGGGCGGCAGGACACAGATCATGGTGCCGCCGCGTTCCCAGAGCGGCCGGAATGATTCGCAGGCCGTTTCAGGACGCGGGCAGCACCTCCCACCCGCCCATGCGGGCCCGCAGCCAGGTGCGCTGGCGCTTGGCATAGCGGCGCGAAGCGACGATCGCCCGATCACGCGCCTCCTCCAGCGACAGGGCCCCCTCCAGATGGGCCCGCAGTTCCGCAGCCCCGATCGCCCGTGTCCAGGGCGCACCCTCCTGCCAATGGGGCAGGGCCGCGCGCACCTCGTCCAGCGCACCGCCCGCCAGCATCGCGTCGAAGCGCGCGGCGATGCGCGCGGCCAGCACGTCGCGCGGCGGGTTGACCATCAATGCCGTCGCGCCCGACAGGGGCAGCAGCGGGCGCTTCGGCGCGGCCTGCCAATCTGACAGCCCCCGTCCCGTGGCGCGCAGCACTTCCCATGCGCGCAGCACGCGGGCGGGATTGGCCGCATCGAGCCCCGCCAAAGTTGCCGGATCCCTGCCGCGCAGTTCGTCCACCAGTGCTGCCAGCCCCTTTGCCTCCAGCCGCGCGACGGCCTCTTTTCGAATAATCGCAGGTGTTTGCGGTATATCATTAAGGCCTTGCGTCAATGCCGACAGGTAAAGCCCTGTTCCACCGACAATCACCGGTGTCGGCGCGCCCGCCGTCAGCAGCGGCTCCACGTCGCGCAGCCAGGCGCCCACGGAATAGCTGGCCTCGCGCGGCACGTGGCCGTAAAGGCGATGGGGAACCGCTTCCTCCTCCTGCCGTGAGGGGCGCGCGGTCAGCACGCGCCAGTCGGCATGGACCTGCAGCGCGTCGGCATTCACCACCTCCCCGCCCAGATGCCGCGCAATCTCCAGCGCCAGCGCGGACTTGCCGCTGGCGGTCGGTCCGGCGATGAGCACCGGACGCCCCGGAGACAGCCGCGCCGCAAGGCCTGCGGGCAGGCGGGCGGATTCTGTCTTGGCAGTGTCGCACTTCGCCATTGATGCCATCGCCCATCTGAGACATTTTCCGCCACGATCCGTCAGACCCACGCACGTCCGCGCCGCGGGCAGACCCGACAGGAGCGTCCCATGCCCGAGACACCGGCCCACCAGGTTCCCGCAGCGGGCACGCCCATGCCGTGGAAGCGCGTCCTTCTCAAGATCTCGGGCGAGGCGCTCATGGGCTCGCAGGGCTATGGTCTGCACCCGCCCACGGTCGAACGCATCGCATCCGAGGTCAAGCGGGTGCACGATATGGGCGTGGAGATCTGCCTTGTGATCGGGGGCGGGAACATCTTTCGCGGGCTGCAGGGCTCGGCCCAGGGGATGGAGCGGACCACCGCGGATTACATGGGTATGCTGGCCACGGTGATGAACGCGCTGGCCATGCAGGCCTCGCTCGAGGCGCTGGGGGTGCATACGCGGGTGATCTCGGCCATTCCCATGGATCAGGTCTGTGAGCCCTACATCCGCCGCCGTGCCGTCCGCCATCTGGAGAAGCAGCGCGTCTGCATCTTTGCCGCCGGGACGGGCAACCCGTATTTCACCACCGACACCGCCGCCACCCTGCGCGCCAACGAGATGGCCTGTCAGGCGATCTTCAAGGGCACCAAGGTGGATGGTGTCTATGACAAGGACCCGGTCCGCCATCCCGATGCCGTCCGCTATGCAACCGTCAGTTATGACGAGGTTCTTTCCCGCAACCTCAGGGTGATGGATGCCTCCGCCATCGCGCTGGCGCGCGACAACGGTTTGCCGATCGTCGTCTTCTCGCTGGACGAGCCGGGTGGCTTTGCGGGGGTTCTCAGCGGTGAAGGCACCTATACAATCGTGCATCATTGACGCTATAGACCGGCGCAGGCACCCGGATGCGAACGACAGGGGCGGAGCATGTCTGACGATATCGAGATCGACATCGACGATCTTACCCGGCGCATGGATGGCGCCATGACGGCATTGAGGCAGGAATTCGCCTCGCTGCGCACGGGCCGGGCCTCGGCCTCGATGCTGGATGCCATCATGGTCGATGCCTACGGATCGGCCTTGCCCGTGAACCAGTGCGGCACCGTCAATGTGCCCGAGCCGCGGATGATCACGGTCAATGTGTGGGACAAGGGCCTTGTCTCCAAGGTGGAGCGTGCGATCCGGGATTCGGGTCTGGGCATCAACCCCATGGTTGATGGACCCATCATCCGCCTGCCGATCCCCGAGTTGAACGAGGAACGCCGCCGCGAGCTTGCGCGCGTCGCCGCCCAGTATGCCGAGAGCGCCCGGGTGGCGATCCGCAACGTGCGCCGCGACGGCATGGACCAGATCAAGAAGGCCAAGGGCGCGGGCATGAGCGAGGACGACCAGAAGATCTGGTCGGACGAGATACAGGAACTGACCGACCGCATGATTGCCGTTGTCGACAAGACACTGGCCGCCAAGCAGGAAGAAATCATGCAGGTCTGAGGCAGATCCGGCAAAAGCGCCGGGTGTGCAGGTCGCGAAACCGCAGGGCAGGGAACCCATGGCTCCGAAAGACACGATGCAGGCGGCGGTCGCGTCTCCTGAGACCGGGGGCGGGAATGGCCCGGCTCATGTAGCGATCATCATGGACGGCAACGGGCGCTGGGCGACCCAGCGGGGCAGGCCCCGGGTGGCGGGGCACCGCGTCGGTGCCGAACGTGTCCGCGAGATCGTGCGCGCCTGTCCCGATCTCGGGGTGCGCTATCTCACGCTCTACGCCTTCTCCACCGAGAACTGGAAGCGCTCGGTCGAGGAGGTCATCACGCTGATGGGCCTCCTTGAGAGGTACATCCTGTCGGAGACCGAAAAACTCTCGCGCGAGGGGGTGCGGGTCCGCTTTATCGGGGACAGGGCACGGCTGAGCGAGCGGTTGCAGCGCCTGATGGAACGGATGGAGGCGCGGACCTGCGCCAACGACAGGCTCCACCTGACAATCGCCGTCAATTACGGGGCCCGCGACGAGATCGCGCGCGCCGCCCGCACATTGGCGCGCGATCTGGCCGAGGGGCGCCTGTCGGAGGAAGAGGCCGACGAGACCGCCCTTGGCAACCGGATGGACACGGCGGGGCTGCCCGATCCTGATCTGGTGGTGCGCACCTCCGGCGAGACGCGGGTCTCCAATTTCCTTTTGTGGCAGTCGGCTTATTCGGAATACCTGTTCACGCGGACGCTGTGGCCCGATTTCTCGGTCGAGGATCTGCGCGACGCCATCAGCCATTTCGCGGGCCGCGAGCGTCGGTTCGGAGCCGTCGCCCGCAGATGAACGGCATGGCCGCCCGCTTCGGCGATCTCGGCCCGAGGCTCGTCTCGGGCCTTGTCCTGGCGGCGGTGGGGGTTCTTGCGCTTTGGGCGGGGGGGCTTTGGTTCGGCGCGCTTGTCTCGCTGGGCGCGGGGCTGATCATGGCGGAAATCGCGGGGCTGCTGGGGAGGGGCGGCGATGCGCCGCTAGGTCCGGGGCCGGGGCGGCTGCGCGCGGGTGCGCTCGGTGCCGTCGCGGCGGGCGGCATGATGGCGGCGCTGGTGCTGGGCGGGGCCATCGCGCCGCCGCTTCTGGTGGTGGCCCCGGCGCTGGCAGCCCTGTTGCTACCCGAGGCCCGGTTGCGGGCGCTGGCCTATGGGCTTGCGGTGCTGCTGGGTGCCTGGATGGTGGCGCGGCTGAGGATCGATTTCGGCGCGCTCTGGGCATTGTGGCTGATCCTTGTGGTCGTGGCCAGCGATGTGGCGGGGTATTTCGCGGGCAAGGCGATCGGCGGGGCAAGGCTCTGGCCCGCGATTTCGCCGGGCAAGACATGGTCGGGCACGGTGGCCGGCTGGGCGGGGGCGGCGCTTGTGGGCGGGGTCTTTGCGCTGCCGCTGGGCGCGGGCGCGGCCCTTGTGCCTGTGTGGGTTGTGGTTGCCATGGCCGGTCAGGCGGGCGATCTTGCGCAAAGTGCGCTCAAGCGGCGGGTCGGGGCCAAGGATTCCTCGCATCTGATCCCGGGGCATGGCGGGGTATATGACCGGTTCGATGCGCTGGTGGGGGCGGGCTTTGCTGTGCTGCTGCTGCTTCTGGCGGGGCTGATACCGCCGGGCCTCTAGGCCGCGCGGGGAACGGAGGGGCGATGCGGCGGCGGATCAGCATTTTCGGGGCGACCGGCTCTGTGGGCGAGAACACGGTCGCGCTGATCGAGGGCGCGGGCGGGCGCGAGATGCATGAGGTCGTGGCCCTGACCGGCGGGCGCAATGTCGCCCGCCTGGCCGAGCAGGCCCGCGCGCTCGGCGCTCAGATCGCCGTGACCGCCCACGAAGACGCGCTCCCCGATCTGCGTGATGCCCTGGCAGGGTCGGGGGTGGAGGCTGCGGCAGGAACCGCGGCGCTGCTGGAGGCCGCCGACAGGCCCGCCGACTGGACGATGTCGGCCATCGTCGGGGCTGCGGGTCTGGCCCCCGGCTACCGCAGCCTTGCCCATGGCGGGGTGCTGGCGCTGGCCAACAAGGAAAGCGTGGTTGCCGCAGGCCCCGCCGTGCTGTCCGAGGCAGCGCGGCGCAAGGCACGCATCATCCCCGTCGACAGCGAGCATTCTGCCATCTTCCAGTGCCTTGCCGGAGAGCCCCGCGCCGCGGTGGAGCGCATCATCCTCACCGCTTCGGGCGGGCCGTTCCGCACCTGGGATGCCGCGCGCATTGCGCGGGCCACCCCGGCCGAGGCCGCCGCCCATCCCAACTGGGAGATGGGGCAGCGCATCTCGGTGGATTCGGCCTCGATGTTCAACAAGGCCCTCGAGATGATCGAGGCGCGGGAATTGTTCGACGTCTCCCCCGATCAGGTGGAGGTGGTGGTCCACCCGCAATCCATCATCCATTCGATGGTAGGCTTTGCCGACGGGGCGGTGATGGCCCATCTTGGTCCCTCCGACATGCGCGGGGCCATAGGCTATGCCCTCAACTGGCCCGACCGCGCACCGCTGCCGGTTGAGCGGCTCGATCTGGTGGCGCTGGCACGGCTGGATTTCGAAGCGCCCGACACCCACCGCTTTCCGGCGCTGCGGCTGGCCCGGGAGGCGCTGTCCCTGGGTGGATTGGCGGGCGCCGCGCTGAACGCCGCAAAGGAGGTTGCACTGGATCATTTTCTGGCCCGCCACCTGCCGTTTCCGGCGATGGCCGCCGTGGTCGAGGCGGTGCTGGAGCGCATGAATGCCGAGGATGCGCTGATGACGCGCAGCCCACGTGCCGCAATTCGCCTTGAAGACGCCCTCTCGGTGGACCATTTGGCACGTATCCATGCTGTCGAGGCAGCGAACAAGCTGCAGGGCACAAGAATGAACCGGGCAGAGAATGCTTGACCTGATCCCCGCTTTCGGAGGCTTCGCCAGCACGGTGATCGTGTTCATCGTGGCGTTGTCGATCATCGTCGCCGTCCATGAATACGGCCATTACATCGTGGGTCGCTGGTGCGGCATCCATGCCGAGGTCTTCTCGATCGGCTTTGGCCCGGTGCTCTATTCCCGGCCCGACAAACGCGGCACGGTCTGGCAGGTCGCGGCCCTTCCCTTCGGGGGCTACGTCAAGTTCCTGGGCGACGCCGATGCCGCCAGCGGTGTGGATGGCGACGGAATGCGCACCATGGATGCCGAGGCTCGTGCCCGCACGATGCATGGTGCGGCGCTGTACAAGCGGGCGCTGACGGTCGCGGCGGGGCCTGCTGCGAACTTTCTTCTGTCCATCGCCATCTTCGGCCTTGTAGCCGTGTTTTCCGGCATCGCCACCGACCGCCCCGTGGTTGCCGAAATGCGCCTTGTCGCGGCGCAGGAGGGGCTGACCGGCCCCGGTGCCCTGCGCCCCGGTGACCGTATCCTTGCCATCGAAGGCGTCGAGACGCCCGATTACCCCGCGTTGCTTCAGGCCTCGCGCGATATCGCGGCCGTGTCGGTGCTGCGCTATGTGGTGGAGCGCGGAGGCCGGGAGATCGAGGTGGCGGGGCCGTTCCCGATGCCCGCGCTTGTCGATGCCGTGCAGCCGCGTTCGGCGGCAGCGGCGGCGGGCATGCGCTCGGGCGATCTGATCACGGCGGTGGACGGGCGGCCCATCGTCGCCTTCCGCGAGTTGCAGGAAATCGTGACCGCCTCGGAGGGGCAGCCGCTGACCCTGACCATCCAGCGGGGTGACCGGCGGATCGAATCGGAACTGACGCCCCGGGTGGTGGACCTGCCCCGCGACGGAGGCGGGTTCGAGCAGCGGGTTCTCATCGGGATCACGGGCGGGCTCATCTTCGAGCCCGAGACCCGCATGCCCGGTGCCTTCGAGGCCGTCCAGATCGGTGCCGCCCAGACCTGGCGGATCATCACCGCCTCGATCAGCGGGCTGGTGCATATGGTGCAGGGCGCGATCAGCACCTGCAACCTGCAGGGCCCCCTTGGCATCGCCCAGACCACCGGCGACGCCGCCCAGCAGGGCGTGGAGAGCTTCATCTGGTTCATTGCGGTACTGTCTGCCGCCATCGGCCTGCTCAACCTCTTTCCCATTCCGGTGCTGGACGGCGGCCATCTGGTCTTTCACGCCTGGGAGGCAGTGACCGGCAAGCCACCCGCCGAAAGGGTGCTGCAGGTGCTGATGACGGTGGGGCTGGTCCTCATCCTGTCGCTGATGCTGTTCGGGCTGTCCAACGACATCCTCTGCCGCTGAGCAGCCGTCCAGGGCCGTGACACAGCCGCAGGCTGCCCCCGAAACACCTGCTTCGCGTCACGATTGCGCCCGATTCAGTTGCGATAATGCAGTCTGGGACAGCTTTCCGGGGACCGGACATGGAATATATCGAAACCGGTGGACGCAGCCTGTGGCTGATCATCGACATCAACCGCGATCGTATCCTTGCCGTGCTGATCATCGTGGGCGCGCTGTGGCTTGCGGGTGTGCTGGTGGACACCTCCCTCCCGGGGATGCAGCGCCTCTAGGCGGTCTGCAGGAAAACCCGGAAGAAGCGTGGCATCGGGACATGTCGCTGTGCCCCGGTTGCCGCATTCCCGCGCGTTCTTCAGGGCATGCGCGGAGGCGCGCAATTCCCCTCGCGGAGTTTTGACAAGCCTGTGCTAAGTCACTATGCAAGGCCGAGGCCAATGGCCCAAGTCTTGTGGATCGCAGTGAGGCAGGCACCATGAACATGCGCGACACCGCCCGTTCCACAGACCGCAGGAGCAGGACCGCCCGGCTTGCCCGGGTCTCATTCCTGGCACTTGCAATGGCAATGGGAGGGGTCTCGACGGTCCCTTTCACCGCCTCGCCCGCCATCGCCCAGAGCTTTACCTTCTCCTCGGTCGCCGTGCGCGGCAACCAGCGGATTCCCGATGCATCGGTGCGCGAGATTCTCGGCGTCACGCCCGGTCGCGAAATCACCGCCGCAGCACTGAACGACGGATTTCAAAGGCTGCGCACCTCGGGCCTGTTCGAGGAAGCCGAGATCACGCCTTCGGGCAACGTGCTCATCGTGAATGTGCGGGAATTCCCGATCATCAACCGCATCAGCATCGAGGGGAACCGCCGCATCCAGGACTCCGCGTTGCTGGAGCTGATCGAATCCACGCCGCGCCGCGTGTTCAACCCCGATCAGGCGCTGGCGGATGCCGCCGCCATGGCCGAGCGTTATCGCGCCCAGGGCCGATTTGCGGCGACCGTTTCGCCCAAGATCATCCGCCGATCCGACAACCGCGTCGATCTGGTGTTCGAGGTGCTCGAGGGCCGCGTCACCGAGAACGAGCGCATCAGCTTTGTCGGCAACGACAGCTTCTCCGACCGCCGCCTCCGCCGGGTGCTGGCGACCAAGCAGGCGGGTCTGCTGCGGGCCTTCATCACCCGTGACAGCTTCAATGCGGACCGGATCGAGCTTGATCGCATCCTGCTGCGCGATTTCTACCTCAGCCGCGGCTTCATCGACGTCGAGGTGCTGGCCGGGGTGGCGGAGCTGACGCGGGAGCGCGATGCCTTCCTGCTCACCTTCACCGTGCGCGAGGGACAATCCTACCGCATCGGCGAATCCCGGGTCGTCAGCGACCTGCCCGATGTGGACGTCGCCGCCTTTCAGCAACTGCTCCGCACCCGCCCGGGCACAACCTATTCGCCGGTTCTGGTGCAATCCGAGATCTCCCGGCTGGAGGAGCTTGCCAGCCGCCAGGGGCTGAGCTTCGTCCGGGCAGAGCCGCGCATCCGCCGCGACAACGCCAACCGGATTCTCGACATCGACTATGCCCTTGTGCGCGGGCCGCGCATCTTCGTCGAGCGTATCGACATCGAGGGCAACGCCACCACGCTCGATCGCGTGATCCGCAGCCAGTTCAACACGGTCGAGGGCGATCCCTTCAACCCCCGCGAAATCAGCGAGGCGGCCGAGCGTATCCGCGCTCTCGGGTTCTTCTCGGAGGTGGATATCGACACACGCCCCGGGTCTGCCCCGGATCGGCTGATCGTCGATGTCGGCGTCGAGGAACAGCCCACCGGCTCGCTCAGCTTCGGGGTCAGCTATTCGGTGTCGCAGGGCGTCGGCCTGGCGCTCTCCTTCTCCGAGGACAACTTCCTTGGCCGTGGACAGAGCCTGTCGGGCACGCTCACCACAGGTGTGCAGTTCCGCAATGTCGAGCTGAGTTTCCGGGAGCCGCGTCTGCTGGGGCGTGATCTGGGGGCCGGCATGTCGGTCTTCCTGCGCACGACCGAGCGCCAGAACGAGAATTTCGACCGCTCATCCATCGGTTTCACGCCCGCGATCGATTTTCCGGTCAACCGCAACACCCGTCTGGCCCTGCGCTATCGTCTGTCCGAGGATCGTCTGCTCAATGTGACCTCGGCATCGGCCGCGTTGGTCCCGGGGCTGGAGCCGCGCACGGGGCTGACCAGTGCGCTGGGTTACACGCTGACCTTCGACACCCGTCGCCGGGGCTTTGACCCGAACATGGGCACGGTGCTGCGCTTCAGCCAGGATCTGGCGGGGCTGGGTGGCGACGTGAATTACCTGCGCTCCACCGCCCTTGCGGGGGTCGAGCGGCGCGTCTTCAACGAGGAAGTCACCCTGCGCGCCGAGGTAGAGGGCGGGGTCATGGTCCCGCTCGGCGGACAATCCTCGCGCATCACCGACCGCTTCTTCATGAACAGCGGCGAGATGCGGGGCTTTCAGCGCAATGGCCTTGGCCCGCGCGATCTGGTGGCGGGCGATGCGCTGGGGGGCAACTACTTTGCCGTCGCGCGCTTTGAGGCCGAGTTCCCGCTTGGCCTGCCCGAGGAATACGGGATCAGCGGCGGCCTGTTCTTCGATGTCGGCTCTGTCTGGGGTTTGAACAACACGCTGGGCGGCGCGATCGACGACTCGCTGCGCTGGCGCTCCACGATCGGCTTCTCGGTGTTCTGGGATACGCCCATCGGGCCGCTGCGGCTCAATTTCTCGCGCCCCGTGCGGGCCGAGACCTATGACCGCACCCAGAATTTCGATCTGACCATCTCGACCCGGTTCTAGCCGTGCGCCTCTCCGCGCTCTGCCTCGCGGGGCTGGCGGCAATCGGGCTGATGATGGCCGCGCCCATGGCGGCGCAAGTCCCCGAGACCGGCACTGCAGGTATTCTGGTGCTGGACGAGGAGGCCCTGTTCGAGCGTTCTGCCTTTGGCCGGCGGGTGCTGCGCGACGTCGAGACCGCATCGGCCGTGCTGGCCTCCGAGAACCGTGCGCTCGAGGCCGAACTGGCCGCAGAGGAACGCAGGCTGGCCGATTTGCGCGACGAGACGGAGCCGGAGGATTTCCGCGAGATGGCCGATGCGTTCGATGCGCGGGTGGTCGCCACAAGGGCCGAGCAGGACGCCAAGGCGGTCGCGCTCTCGCGGCGGCTGGAAGCAGAGCGCACGCGCTTCTTCGAGGCCGCGCTGCCCGCCCTGCTCGAGGAGGTGGAGGCGCGTGGCGCGCAGGTTGTGCTGGAGCGCCGTTCGGTCGTGCTGGCCAGCGAGGGCGTGGACATCACCGATGCCCTTATCGGGCGGATCGACGCCCGTCTTGGCGATGGGACAGACGGCACCGGCCCTGATGCCGGTCACCTGCCCGAGTGAGCGTGCCCGCCATGCTTGTCTTGCCCGCCCCCCCTTGCTACTTCGGCGAGGCATCGAGCAGCCTGCGAGGGAAAGAATGACCGTCATCCATGACCCGGCTCTGCCCTCGGCAGATCTTGCGATGATCCAGCGGATGATCCCGCACCGCTATCCGTTCCTGTTCATCGACAAGGTCCTGAACCTGCGCGCAGCCACCTCGGCGGTCGGGATCAAGAACGTCACCTTCAACGAGCCGCATTTCCAGGGCCATTTTCCGGCCAAGCCCATCATGCCCGGCGTCACCATCGTCGAGGCGATGGCCCAGACGGCGGCGGTGCTGGTCACCCATACGCTCGACATGGTGGACAAGGAACTGCTGGTCTATTTCATGACCCTGGATGATACGCGATTTCGCCGCATGGTCGTGCCCGGCGACGTGCTGGAGCTGCATGTCGAAGTGATCCGGGGCCGTGGCAAGATCTGGAAATTCAGGGGCGCGGCGCGGGTCGGCGAGGACCTCTGCGCCGAGGCCGAGTTTTCCGCCATGTGGGTCATGGCCGAGGACGAGCGTGCCCGCGCTGCCGGTGCCGCGTCAGAGGGCGCATGAGCGTCGATCCCACAGCGCGCATTCACCCCGCCGCCATCGTCGAGGAGGGCGCGCGGGTGGGCCCCGGCTGCGAGATCGGCCCCTTTGCCCTGATCGGCCCCGAGGTGCATCTTGGCCCGGGTGTGGTGGTCAAGTCCCATGCGGTGATCACCGGCTGGACCGAGCTGGGAGAGGGGTGCATCGTCTTTCCCTTCGCCTGTGTCGGAGAGGTGCCGCAGGATCTCAAGTTCGCCGGAGAGCGCACCCGCCTGATCGTCGGCGCGCGCTGCCGTATCCGCGAGGGGGCCACGCTCAACACCGGCACGGCCGGAGGTGGCGGCATCACCCGGGTCGGAGACGAGTGCCTGCTGATGACGGGGGCCCATGTCGGCCATGACGCGCAGTTGGGCGACCGTGTGATCCTGGCAAATCAGGCGGCGATCGCCGGTCACTGCGTGATCGGCGATGATGTCATCGTGGGCGGGCTGTCGGGCATCCATCAATTCGTGCGCGTCGGGCGCGGGGCCATCATCGGGGCGGTGACGATGGTGACCAATGATGTCATCCCCAATCGCCTTGTGCAGGCCCCGCGCGGTGCGCTCGACGGGCTCAACCTTGTCGGGCTCAAGCGGCGCGGTGTCCCGCGTGAGGACATCACCGCCCTGCGCGCCGCCTATCAGGCGCTGGCTCAGGGGGAGGGGGCCTTTCAGGACCGCGCCCGCCGCATGCAGGCCGAGGCCCCTGAAAGCGCCTATGTCCGGGATATCGTGGACTTCGTGCTTGGTGCCTCCGACCGCTCCTATCTGACACCGCGCTGATCATGGCGGGCCGCATTGCCCTTCTGGCAGGCTCGGGGGCGCTGCCCCGGGCGCTGGCTCAGACGCTGACAGCGCAGGGGCAACCGCCAGTCGTTGTGCGCTTCAACTGGACCGAAGAGGTCTGGGAGGGCCCCGGCGAGGTGCTTCCCGCCCGGCTGGAGCATCTTGGCGCGCTGTTTGCCTCTCTCGCCCGGCTGGGCTGCGACCGGGTGGCGATGGCCGGGGGCATGCGCAGGCCCCGGCTTGATCCCAAGGCGGGTGATGCCACTTTTCGCGCTGCGGCACCGCGGCTTGTGCGTGCCCTGCAAGCCGGCGACGATGCGGCCCTGCGGCTGGTGGCGGCGCTGTTCGAGGAAGAGGGGCTGATTCTGGTCGCAGCTCAGGAGATCGCGCCCGAGCTTCTGGCCCATGCGGGCGCGCTGGGGGTGCACCGCCCCGGCCCTGCCGACCTGGCCGATGCCGCGCGCGCGCGGGCCGTCGCCGAGGCGCTTGGCGCGCTGGACGTGGGGCAGGGGGCGGTGGTGGCGCAGGGCCTGTGCCTCGGCCTCGAGACGGTACAGGGCACCGATGCGCTGCTTGATTTCGTGGCCGGTACCGCGACGCCCTTTCGCCCCGATCCCGACGGGGCGCGGGGGGTGCTGTGGAAAGGGCCAAAGCCGGGGCAGGATCGTCGATTTGATCTGCCCGCCATCGGGCCCGACACGGTGCGCGGCGCTGCACGGGCGGGGCTTGCCGGCATCGCCCTTGCCGCCGGTGGCGTGCTGGTGCTGAATCGCGCCGAGACGCTGCGCGCGGCCGATGCGACGGGGCTGTTCATCTGGGGGGTGCCATGACCGATCCCCGCCTGTTCCTGATCGCCGGAGAGGCCTCGGGTGACAGGCTGGGGGCGGCATTGATCGCGGGGATGCGCCAGCTTGCCCCCGGGGTGGCGGTGTCGGGCATCGGCGGGGCGGCGATGGAGGCACAGGGGCTGGAGAGCCTCTTTCCCATGCAGGAACTTTCGGTCATGGGGCTGGCCGAGGTTCTGCCGCGCCTCCCCGCCCTGCTGCGTCGCCGCGACGAGGCGGCGGCGGCGGTCCTCGCGGCGAAGCCCGATGCGCTGGTCACCATCGACAGCCCCGATTTCTGCCTGCGCGTCGCCGCGCGGGTGCGCCGGGCCTCCCCGCGTCTCCCGGTCGTGCATTATGTGGCGCCCTCGGTCTGGGCCTGGCGTCCGGGGCGTGCGCGCCGGATGGCGGCCCATGTGGATCATGTGCTGGCGCTTCTGCCCTTTGAGCCGCCCTACATGACGGCGGCGGGCATGGGCTGCGATTTCGTGGGCCATCCCGTGGTGGCCGAGCCGGTCGCCGATGCCTCCTCCTGTTCCGCGCTGTGGGCCGAGTTGGGAATCGGCCCCGACGAGGATGCGCTGGTGGTGCTGCCCGGCTCTCGCAGGGGCGAGGTGGCGCGGCTGGCACCGGTGTTCGGGGCTGCGCTGGCGCGGCTGGCGGCGGCGGGGCACCGCCCCCGGGTGATCGTGCCCGCCGCGCGCGATGTGGCCGGGCAGGTGGCCGAGGCGATCCGGGGGTGGCCCGGTGCGCCTGTCCTGCTCGACCCGCGCGGTCTGGGTGCCGAAGAGGCGGAGGCCCGCAAGCGCGCGGCCTTCCGGCTTGCGCGCGGGGCGCTGGCCGCATCGGGGACCGTGTCGCTGGAACTGGCTGCGGCGGGCTGTCCGATGGTCATCGCCTATGACATGGCCCCGCTGTCGCGTCTGATCATGGGCGCAATGCTGCGCGTCGATACAGTGACGCTGGTCAACCTTGTCTCGGAGACCCGCGCGGTGCCCGAGTTCATCGGGCGGGACTGCCGGCCCGAGGCCATCGC
>JAFIEC010000293.1 GCA_020832725.1 Paracoccaceae bacterium
GCCCGGATCGCGTCCGAGGCCGGTGCCGGTCTCGCCCTCGATCAGCACATGACCGTCGGCCTGGGCAAGGTCGAGAATGTCCTCGCGCAGACGCTCCATCACGGTGCTTGTGCCCATGAGCTTGCGCATCAGCACGGTGCCATCGGCCAGTTCGCGCCGCAGCGCACGGTTGTCGAGGGTCAGCCGTCGCGCCTGTGTGGCGCGGCGCGCCAGCTCGGTCATCCGGTCGGGGTTGAAGGGCTTCTCGAGGAAATCATAGGCCCCCATCCGCATGGCCGCCACCGCCATGGCCACGTCCCCGTGGCCGGTGATCATGATGACGGGAAGGGTGGAATCCATGCCCATCAAGCGCTTGAGGAAACTCATCCCGTCCATGCCGGGCATCTTGATGTCGGAAATGACGATGCCCGGGTAATTGGGCCCGATGGCGCGCAGCGCCTCTTCGGCAGAGGCAAAGCTTTCGGTCTGGTGACCCGACAGCTCCAGCCATTGGGAGATGGACTGACGCATGTCCTGCTCGTCGTCGACGATGGCAATGCGGATGGTTTCGGGCATGTGTCTTCCTATTCAGCGGCGCGGGCGGAGGGGGGCAGGGCCGGCAGGTGCACCTCGAAAACCGCCCCGCCGCCTTCGCCGTTGCGCCCGGTCAGGCGCCCCCCAAGGTCCTTTATGATGCCGGAGGAAATGGCAAGCCCGAGGCCCACCCCGTCACCGGGCTGTTTTGTGGTGTAGAAGGGCTCGAATATCTGGTCCAGATCCTCGATCCCGGGGCCGTTGTCGCGCACGGCAAGCACCACACCGGTCTCGCCCCCGGTCAGAAGGATGTCGAGCATGCGCTCGTTCTGGCCCCGGGTGGCATCGAGGGCGTTGCGCAGCAGGTTCACGATCACCTGTTCCAGACGCAGGGCATCGCCCTGCACCATCACCGGCTCCTGCGGGAGGGTCTGGCTGATCTGGATCCGCACATGGTTGAGTTGCGGGGTCATCATCGACAGCGCCGAGGCGACTGCCTCGCGCATGTCGACCGGGCCAAGGTCGCGCACGCCCTTGCGGGCGTAGGATTTCAGCTGCCGAGTGATCGCGCTCATCCGCTCGATCAGATCGTCGATGCGCTGGAACGAGGACATCGCCTCTTCCGGCCGCTTGCGGTGCAGCAACAGGCGCGCACCCGCCAGATAGGTGCGCATGGCGGCGAGGGGCTGGTTCAGCTCGTGGCTGATCGCGGCGGCCATCTCGCCAAGCGCCGCCAGCTTGGAGCTCTGGGCGAGGCTCTGCTCGGCCACTTCAAGGTTGCGCTCCACCCGCTCGCGCTGGGCGATCTCGCGCTGCAGGCGGGCGTTGAGGCGGCGTAACTCCATCGACTCACGCTGAAACGCAAGCGACTGGCTGCGGGCCCGGCGCGACAGCTGGTAGAAGGTGAAGGCCAGCAGCAGGGCCATCACCATCAGCTCCAGCGCCAGAACACCGTTCACCCTGTCACGCACCGGCGCGCTGGAGGTGAGATAGACCAGTCGCCACCCCTGCACCGGCAGCCGCCCCTCCACCCGCAGCGTGGCCGCTGACGTCAGGAAGGCCTCGGATTCGCCGTTGCGCCCGCCTCTCGTGGCAAGCGCCCGCTCGATCACGCCGCCATCCGACATGGCGCCCGAAATGTCCGACAATTGCCGCCCCCGCCAGCGCGGCTCGCTGCCCAGGATGATGCGTCCATCCGCATCGGCCACCATCACCTGCTCGCCGCTGGCCCGCCACATCTGCTCCAGCCGGGCCAGATCGACCCGGACTACGATAACCCCCAGCGCGCGCCGGTCACGGACGATGCGGCGGGAATAGGCGAATTCAAAGCCGCCCGTCTCGGCTTCGGACACCGTGAACACGGTGCCTTCGGCGCGCAGCGCATCGACGAAATGCAGCTTGTTGCGGTGGCTGGCCCCCAGCGCGGTGCGGTCGGTGGCCGCGACGGTTCGGCCGTCCATGTCCAGAAGCAGGATGGAATTGACCGCCATCTCGGTCTCGTAGGACATCAGGCGCTGGGACGTGGTGGCGAATTCCTCCCGCTCCAGCGCCTCGATCAGCACGGTATCGCGCGACAGCAGCAGGGGCACCACCGCATTGCGCTCCACCTCGGCCACGATGTTGCCGGAATAAAGCGTCAGGCGCAGCTCGGCCCGCGCCAGAGTGGTCTGGGTGAAGCGTTCGGTCAGGGCCGCGTTCGTCAGCCACATCACCCCGGCCGCCGCCACCACCAGCCCGACGATCAGAGCCCGCGCCGCCCAGGACAGGCCCGGGGCGGGGATATCGGGAGGCGAAAGGCCCCGGGCTGTGCTCTGCTCGCTCATGGTGCAAGTCTAGGCTCTGGCCCGACCCTGCTCAAGCGAGGCGGTGGGCATGCGGGCCGGGGCGGCGGCAGGCCGCTCAGGCCGGCTGACCGGCAAGGGCTGCGGCCAGCCCCGCAAAAAGCGGCGCACCGGCGGTGGAGCAAAGGGCCGCATCGGTCGCCCGTTCGGGATGGGGCATCATGCCAAGCACGCGGCGATTGGCCGACAGAACCCCCGCGATATCGCGGGCCGAGCCGTTGGGATTGTCGGTATAGGTGAAGGCCACGCGCTCTTCCGCGAAGAGCCGCTCCAGCACATCGTCATCGGCGGCGAAATTGCCATCGTGATGGGCCACGGGCAAAGACAGCCGCGCACCTTGCCGCCATCCCGCCGTAAATGGCGAGGCGCTGGTGCCGACCGCAAGGCCCACCTCGCGGCAGACAAAGCGAAGCCCAGCGTTGCGCATCAGCGTTCCGGGCAGCAGCCCCGCCTCACACAGAACCTGAAACCCGTTGCAGATGCCCAGCACATGCCCGCCAGACCGTGCAAAGGCCGCCACTGCCCCCATCACGGGCGCGCGCGCGGCAATTGCGCCGCAGCGCAGATAATCGCCATGGGAAAACCCGCCGGGCAGGCCCACCACATCCGTGCCGGGCGGCAGGCTGGTCTCCTTGTGCCACAGAGGCACGGCCTCGAAACCCGCTGCCGCAAAGGCCACCCGCAGGTCGCGGTCGCAGTTCGAGCCGGGAAAGGTGACGATCGCGGCCTTCATCGTCAGTCTTCGACGATCTCGATGCGATAGCGTTCGATCACCGTGTTGACCAGCAGCGCCTCGCACATCTTCACCACTTCGGCCCGGGCATCCCCGGCGTCGGTGGCCGTCAGATCGAGCTCGATCAGCTTGCCCTGCCGCACGGCGCCCACCCCCTCGAAGCCGAGGCCGCCCAGGGCATGGCGCACCGCCTCTCCCTGGGGGTCCAGAACCCCGGCCTTCAGCATCACTTCAACCCGCGCGCGCATCGCCCTTTCCTCAGTTCATCAGCCGGGGCCGGGTGCGGGGCGCGGCCACCTCGGGCATCACGCCCAGACGGCGCGCGACCTCGGTATAGGCATCGCCCAGATCGCCCAGATCAAGGCGGAAGACATCCTTGTCAAGCTTGCGCCCGGTCTCGATGTCCCACAGGCGGCAAGAATCGGGGCTGATCTCGTCGGCCACGATCAGCCGCATGAAATCACCCTCCCAGATGCGGCCGATCTCGATCTTGAAATCCACCAGGCGAATGCCGACGCCCAGCAGCAGGCCCGACAGAAAGTCGTTCACCCGCACGGCCAGCGCCACCATGTCGTCGAGATCCTGCTGGCTGGCCCAGCCGAAGGCGACGATATGCTCCTCGGTGACGAGGGGATCGCCCAGCTTGTCGTCCTTGAAATAGAACTCGATGATGGGGCGGGGCAGGGCGGACCCTTCCTCGAGGCCGAGGCGGCGCGAGAGCGAGCCTGCCGCCAGGTTGCGCACCACCACCTCAAGCGGGATGATCTCCACCGACCGGATAAGCTGTTCGCGCATGTTGAGGCGGCGGATGAAATGGGTGGGGACACCAATGCCTGACAGCGCCGTCATGAAGAACTCGGACAGCCGGTTGTTGATGACGCCCTTGCCTTCGACGATGGCATGTTTCTGGGCGTTGTTGGCAGTGGTGTCGTCCTTGAAATACTGAACAAGCGTTCCGGGCTCGGGGCCCTCGTAGAGGGTTTTGGCCTTGCCATCGTAGACGAGTTTTCTGCGGGCCATGCAATCTCCAATGCGAGTAGACGGGAATCGACCGCTCCCGTCCCGCGTGGCGTCTCTCTATTCCCAAAGCCGTTCTCCGGCAAGCGATGCGCACAACCGGCCCCCGCGCAGGTGGCTGGCCTCTTGCGCGGCTCGCCCTGCGCGGCCATATCTGGCCGCGACCGGAACCCGGAACGTCACCGCAAGGAGAGCCCATGTCCACCTTCGAGGAACGCCAGTCCGCATTCGAGGCCAAGTTCGCCCATGACGAGGAAATGCTGTTCCGCGCCCGCGCGCGGCGCAACAAGCTGCTGGGGCTTTGGGTTGCGGAACTCATGGGCAAGACCGGCGAGGATGCGCAGGTTTATGCCATGGAGGTGGTCAAGGTCGATTTCCAGGAACAGGGCGACGCGAACATCGTGCGCAAGGTGGTGGCCGACCTCGAAGGCAGGGTCGCGCCCGAAGAGATCACCGCACGCCTGCCCGCCCTGATGGCCGAGGCCAAGGCCCAGATCGCCGCAGAGAACTGAGGCAACCGGTGGCGCGCCGTCCGGGTGCGCCGCCGATCATCGCGGATCAATCCCCGCGATAGGGGCGGACGTATTGCAGCGCCATGTCCCAGGGAAAGAAGATCCAGGTATCCTGGCTGACTTCGGTAATGAACGTGTCCACCATCGGCCTGCCCTTGGGCTTGGCATAGACGGTGGATAAATGGGCCTTGGGATAGAGCGCGCGCACCACCTCCAGGGTCTTGCCGCTGTCCACCAGATCATCGACGATGAGCACCCCCTCGCCATCGCCCAGCAGCGTGGCATCGGGGGCCTTGAGTACCTTGGCCTCGTCGCGGGTCTGGTGGTCGTAGGACTTGACCGAAATCGTATCCACCACCCGGATGTCCAGCTCTCGCGCAACGATCATCGCCGGTGCCATGCCGCCCCGTGTGATCGCGACCACCGCCCGCCAGCCGCCGCCTACGCCCGGGCCCTGATGGTCAAGGCGCCAGGCAAGGGCGCGGGCATCGCGGTGAAGCTGGTCCCACGAGACATGAAAGCCCTTTTCGTGCGGCAGCCGGTCGTTCATTCGCGTCGTCCCGTGACCACGTCGATATCCGGCGCATCGGGGCGCTTCATGCCGACGGTGTGATAGCCCGCATCCACATGCAGCACCTCTCCGGTGACGCCCGAGCCCATGTCGGACAGCAGGAACAATGCGGCCGAGCCGACCTCGTCCTGGGTGACATTGCGCTTGAGCGGGGCATTCAGCTCGTTCCACTTCATGATGTAGCGGAAATCGCCGATGCCCGATGCGGCCAGCGTCTTGATGGGGCCTGCGGAGATGGCGTTCACCCGGATGCCGTCGGGGCCAAGGTCGTTGGCCAGATACATCACCGATGCTTCCAGCGCCGCCTTGGCCACGCCCATCACGTTGTAATGGGGCATGACCTTTTCCGCGCCGTAATAGGTGAGTGTCAGCATGCTCCCGCCGGTCGTCATCATGGCCGCCGCCCGCCGCGCGACCGCAGTGAAGGAATACACCGAGATATCCATCGTATTGCGGAAATTCGCGGCCGAGGTGTCCACATAGCGGCCCCGAAGCTCGGCCTTGTCGGAAAAGCCGATGGCATGGACGATGAAATCGAGCCCGCCCCATTCGGTGTCCAGCCGCGCGAAGAGCGCATCGAGCGAGGCCTCGTCCGCCACGTCGCATTCGACAAGAATGCTTGAACCGATGCTTGCGGCCAGCGGGTCCACGCGC
>JAFIEC010000309.1 GCA_020832725.1 Paracoccaceae bacterium
TTCACATCGCGGCAGATCACCGCCGATGTCCGGGAAGCTGCGAGGCAAGTTCGTGCCATGACGCCAGCGAAACGTGGCAGACCGCACCCGGCCCATTGCCGTCATTCATCCTTTGCGCAGCGAAGGCTCGGATCGTTCACCTGCCTCAGGAAATCGCGGACGTCGATATCGGCGTGGGAGTCGAGTGTCGCCGCGGCCTTGGCGGCGTTCATCATCTTCCGCTGCATCTCTTCACTCTCCAACGGCGGCGCGGGCGGCTCAGTCGAGAACCTCGTCCACGCTTGCCATCCACGCGCGCCATGACGCGGGAACGCCGATCGAGCAGGGGAAGGGGCTGGCCGCCGGCATCCCCGGGGAGCGATTCGCGGTGCTCGACACGACGAACCACATCCTTCCGGCCTGGGACCCCGGATCGGCGCGGTGCGCGCGCCTGATACAGGAGTTCCTCGCCGAGTAGGGGACCCCTGGTCTTCTCGGACGCCGGGGCGTTCCGGCGAGGAGGGCAGCCGTGGGCTGCGGACGATTGCGCTCGCGCGGGAAGTCCGTTTCAGTCGGCGCGCGCCCGCATACGGAGCCATCGGTCATCGGGAGAGATGAAGTTGATCATCATCCACGGCGTCTACCGCTCGCGTGCCTCGCGCAACATCTGGCTTCTCGAGGAGATGGAGCGGCCGTGGCGCCTTGAACGGGTGATACAGGGCTACCGGCTCCCCGATCCGGCGGCACCCGATGCGCCTCGAAACACGATGTCTACCGATTTCATCGCGCTGACCCCGCAGGGCGCCGTTCCAGTGATGGAAGACGGAGACCTCTTCCTGTCCGAAAGCCTCGCGATCAACCTCTCTCTCGCACGCACTTTCGGCGGCAAACTCGGCCCGCGGGACGCGATCGAGGACGCGCTGCTGCAGCAATGGGCGCTCTACGGCGCCACGGCGGTGGAGCCTTCCGCGCTGCTCCTCATGTATGCCCATATGGAGGGGAAGGCGGGCACTCCCGAGGGCCGCGCGGAGATGGCGGACCTCGCCGCAAAGCTGCACCGCCCGCTTGCCGTGATCGAGGCGCAAGTGGCTCGCGATGGACACATGGTCGGCGGCCGCTTCACCGTGGCGGACATCAACATGGCCGAGATCGTGCGCTACGCGGCCAGTGATGTGGACCTGATGTCGCGATACCCGCACCTGCGCGCCTGGCTGGACGGGATGCACGCGAGGCCGGCGTTCCAGCGCATGTGGACGAAGCGAAATGCCGAGCCGCTCTGAGACGGAGTCGCCGGCATCTGGGTAGGGAAGCTCAGACACCTGCTCCAGACATTTGGAGCCCGCATGTCGGTGTCGGCCGCGCTCTCCAACATGCTGCGCCCTATCGCCTGAGCGCCGAGCGGCGCAAGGTAATGCAGCCGAGCGTCGATGAACTGGTCTTCGGGGACCTCAGGCAACCTGGCTCAACGCTGCGATGAGGGCGTCGGCGTCCGTAGGACCGACATCGAGATGTGTCACCATGCGCAAGCGCCTGGGGCCGACGACGGTCATCGGCCGTTTTCTGGCAGATTGACCAAGTCTCTTTATGCGGGATCCTACCGAGCGAAGCGCCGCTAAAGGATCGACACGCGGCGCACGGCCGGCAGCAGCACCACGAGGTACATCACCTGTTGCGCGATCAGGGGGGACGGGTTCGGCGTCAGCGCCTGCGCGTCCGTCGCCTGTTTCAGCAGGTCCGGCATGGCCACCAGATACGGGGACCGGGGCGTTTATTGTTTCGGGTCAGCACGGTGATGTAGCGTGTTCCGTGATGCCACCCGATCGTCAGCCAACCATTCCAGCCCCTCGGTTGATCCTCAATCGTGGTCAAGCGCATGCAACTCGCGACGCATGATCTTGCCGGTGCTCGTCTTGGGCACATCCTCGACGAAGCGGATGTCGCGGGGGCATTTGTAGGCGGCAAGATGTTCGCGACAGAAGGCCAGCATGGCGTCCTTGTCGCGGGCCGAGTCCCGCGTGGGCACGATGAAGGCCACCGCCACCTCGCCCTTGACCTCGTCCATGCGCTTGCCGACCGCACAGAGCGTCACCTCGGGATGGCCGGCCAGCACCCGCTCGATCTCGGCCGGGTAGACATTGAAGCCACCAGTGATGATCATGTCCTTCAGCCGGTCCACGATGAAGACACAGCCATCCTCTTCCTTGAGCGCCACATCCCCGGTGCGCAGCCAGCCCGAGGGCAGAAGCGTCGCCCGCGTCCCCTCCTCATTGCCGTAATAGCCCATCATCGTGATCGGCCCGCGCAGCTGAAGCTCGCCCGCTTCGCCATGCGGCAGGGCGCGTTCCGGATCCTCGGGATCGGCGATCCGGACCTCGCAATAAGGCAGCGCCACGCCGATGGAGCCATGGCGGTTGCGGCCGTAAAGCGGATGCGTCGTGCCCAGCCCCGCGATCTCGGTCATGCCCCATAGCTCGATCAGGGGAATACCGAAAGCGGCCTCGACCCGCTCCATTGTGGCGACCGGCATGGTCTGTCCACCGACATAGGCGCGGTTCAGGCTGGACAGATCGGTTGTTGCAAGCTCGGGCGCGCCGAGCATGAACATGTACATTGTCGGCACACCGTCGATCACCGTGGCGCGGTGCGTTTCGATATCGGCCAGAAAGGCCGCGGGATCGAACCGGGCATGCAGAACCAGCCTGGCACCGAACAGCATCATGCTCTGCATCACGACATTGGCATAGACATGCGGACAGGGCAGCGCGCTGATCACGGTATCGTCCGGGCCACGCATCTGCATCTGGGCCGTCATCGCACCGTTGGTGATGACCGCCCGGTGCGACTGCATTGCCCCTTGGGATGACCCGTCGTGCCAGAGGTATAGCAGATGGTCGACAGCGCCGCACTGTCCACCTGGATCTCGGGCAAGGCAGGTGCATCACCGGTCAGCAGGTCGTCGAAGGTGACCATCCCCGCAGGCGCCTCGGGCGCGATGGCAACGGCAAGCTTGACCTTGTCCAGCACCGCTGCCGCCCCGGCCAGCTTGTCCGCCGAGGCGATGATGGCGCTTGCATTGCAATCCCCGACGACAAAGGCCACCTCTTCGGGGGTGAGCATGGTGTTGATCGGGTTGATGACGGCACCGGCGCGGGCAATGGCGTAGTAGCTGACGATCCATTCCCACGAGTTGCCCGCATAGAGCGTGACGATGTCCCCCTTGCCGACACCGGCAGCCGCAAGTCCGGCGGCCGCCCGTTCGACAAGATCGTTGAGTGCGTCGAAGGTGAAGCGCCGCCCGTCGAAGACCAGCGCCTCCTTGCTGCCGAACCTGTCCGCCCCGCGCCGCGCTGCCTGCCCCAGATGCGTGATATCCATCAACCCATGTCCCCTGGTTGCGCAGGCCCCTGCGATACGGGGGAGCTTCTCTGTGGCGGCATGCCCTGTCAACCGACATTCCCCAAGTGGCCTGTCGCTTGATTGCAAGGTCGGCTGGTTTTGCCGCCAGATCAAGTGATCTGCACTCCAAGCCTGGTCTGCGGTCACCGGAACGCTCGAATGTGGGTGGGATTGGGCCGCAAAGCCGCGTCATCCTTGCCCGGCGGCGACGTTTTTCAGCACGGCGGACAGACCTGTCCGGCCGCTTTCGTTCAGTTTGGGCTTGGATCGCGGTCACGCGCATAGCGG
>JAFIEC010000319.1 GCA_020832725.1 Paracoccaceae bacterium
CCGTCCAGCCATTCGGCATTGTTGAGCATGATCGCGCCCGCGGCACTGTCGTCATAGGCGAGATAGCGGTCGAACACCCGCTGCATGCCCGCGATATTGGCATCGATCGCGGCGCCATCCAGCAGCGGACGCTCCTCGGAGCGGAAGGAGGGATCGCCCACCTTGGTGGTGCCCCCGCCCATCAGCGTAATCGGCTTGTGCCCGGTCTTCTGCAGCCAGCGCAGCATCATGATGTTGAGCAGATGGCCCACGTGAAGCGAGGCGGCGGTGGCATCATAGCCGATATAGGCCGGCACGATACCCGCGCAGAGGGCCCGGTCCAGCGCCTCCATGTCGGTGCAATCGGCCAGATAGCCCCGGGCGATCATGACCGAGAGGAATTCGGATTTCGGTTGATGGGCCATGCACGTCTCCCCGCCTGAGGCCGACCCTCTAGCGCGGCCCGGGGACAAGGGGAAGGGGCGGGCGCGTCCCCGCCTCTTGCGGCCTCGCCCCGTGGCTGCGATGGTCCGGCCCGCAACAGGGAGGGCCGGGAAATGATCCCAAACAGACATGACGCAATTGCATGGGATCCGGACGCGGGCGCCCTGTGCCGGATCAGCCGCGAGACCGAGGCACCGCAGGGCCATGACCTGCTGGTGGAGGTGGCGGCAGTGTCGCTCAATCCGGTGGACCTCAAGGTGCGCGGCTTTACCCCCGCCGATGCGCCGCCCCGGGTGCTTGGCTTTGATGCGGTCGGAAAGGTGCTGGCCTGCGGGCCCGAGGCGCAGGGGTTCGCGCCCGGCGACAGGGTCTGGTATGCGGGCGCTGCGCACCGCGCCGGGGCCAATGCGCAGCTGCACCATGTCGATGCGCGCATCACAGCCCATGCCCCCGCCAGCCTGTCGGATGCCGATGCCGCAGCCCTTCCGCTGACGGCGCTGACCGCATGGGAGGGGCTGTTCGAGCGTCTGGGCTATGCGCCCCTGTCTGCCGAGGCCCAGCAGCCGCTGCTGATGATCAACGGGGCGGGCGGCGTCGGCTCGATGGTGCTGCAGCTTGCCCGGGCCTCCTCCATCGCCGTGACCGCGACGGCCTCGCGGGCCGAATCGCAGGCGTGGTGCCGCGATCTTGGCGCGGGAGAGGTGCTGGCGCATGGGGCGCTGGCCGATATGCCCGATGCCGCCTTTCCGCGCATCTTCTGCGCCCATGACACGTCGGATTACATGGCGGCGATGGGCCGGCTGATCGCACCCCAGGGCCGCATCTGCGCCATCGTGGGGGCGCGGGGGCCGCTCGACCTGTTGCCGCTGTTCCAGAAATCCGCCAGTTTCTCGTGGGAATACATGTTCACCCGCCCGCTGTTCGGCACCGACGACATCGCCCGTCAGGGCGCGATCCTGGCCGAGGTGGCGCGGCTGGCCGATGCGGGCGCGATCCGCACAACCCGCACACGCACCCTTGCGGGCCTGACCTGCGAGACCTTTGCCGAGGCCCACGAGATCGTGGCCTCGGGCAGCATGATCGGCAAGCTGGTGGTCACCTTCTAGGAGGGGCTGCCGTCAGCTCGGGGGCCGGACGGGGGCGAGGGGGCGGACGGGATCGCGCCCGTCCCACCCCTTGTGGGCCGCGCGGATCATGTCGAACATGGCGCGGGTCGCGGGCAGATATTCGATCAGCTCGATCATCGCCGGAAACGGCGCGGGGGGGGCCAGATAGCCCACCCGGGCCCCGTTCGCCACCTCCGCCTCGTAGACAAGCCGCTGCCCTCCTGCCTGCCCGGCCGCAAGGGCTGCGGCATAATCCTCCACGGCAACGCCGAAATGGTGCAGCCGCTCCGGCGCGGCCCCCGCCACCCGATACACCGATGCGCTGTCGTCCAGTTGCTGGATCAGCTCGATCTGCGTGTCGCCCGCCTGTGCCATGGCGATGGACAGCGCCGTTTCCACCGGTTGGCCCAGATAGCGCTGGTTCGGAAACACCCCCCGCTCGCGCCAGAACCACGGCCCCGCGCCCATGCTGGCGGTAAAGGCCGCCATCGCGGCGCGGATGTCGGCGGTGACAAAGGTTGTCTGCAGAACCGGGCCGGGCAGGGCCGGGGGCAGGGGGCCAAACGCGGGGCCGCTCATTGCGCCATGACCCCGCCATCCACTGGCAGCACCACCCCGGTGATGAAGCTGGCCGCCGGGCTGCACAGCAACAGGGCCGCGCCCTTGATCTCGTCGGGGTCCGCCACCCGGGCCTGGGGCACCATGGCGGCAAAGCGGGCCGCGATCTCGGGCTGCTGGATCCGCCCGCCCGCGATGTTGGTGCGAAACGGCCCCGGGGCGATGGCGTTCACGCAGATGCCGTGGGGGGCAAGCTCTACCGCGATGTGGCGCGTGAGGTTGACCACCCCCGCCTTGGTGGCGGCATAGGCATGGCCGACCATCGGCTCTGCCTTCAGCCCGGCGACCGACGCGATGGACAGCAGCCGCCCATAGCCGCGCGCGCGCATCGGCGCGGCTGCGGGGCGCAGGGTCATCGTGACGGCGGTCAGGTTGACGGCCAGCACCTTTTGCCAATGGTCGAAATCGATATCGGCGATCCCGCGTCCCTCGGGCCCGGCGCCAAAGCCCGGGCCTGCCGAGATGCCGGCATTGGCGACGGCGATGTCCAGCCGCCCATGCCGCGCGGCGGCCCCCGCGATGGCGGCCTCCAGGGCGGCACCGTCTGTCACGTCCAGCGCGACCCCTTCGGCCCCGAGACTGTCCGCGACGGCCCCGAGGGCATCGGCATCGCGGTCGATCAGGATCAGCCGTGCCCCCGCCTCCGAAAGCGCCTCGGCGATGGCCCGTCCCAGCCCCGAGGCGGCACCCGTAACCACGGCCACCTGATTCTCCAGTGAAAGCGCCTGCATGTGCTCCTCCCGCCCATCTTCAAAGTGTATGCAAGCACGGGCCAGCCCTGACAAGCAAGGCCGTTGCACGATCCGGAGCCGCGAATCCTGCCGTATTTGCCTAGGCATGAGGGCCCTGGCCGGAGTCATTCTTGACGGTTGAACGAATGGCTGCAAAAGAGTATACACTACGCACTTCATCGGCCGGAGAGCCGGCGCAACAGGGGGGTAGAGGATGGCGCATAGCGAAGGCTTTGAAACCATCACGGGCTGCAAGGTCCGGGTGATGCGTGGGGGCGCGGGCGCGCCGCTGGTGTTCCTGCACGGGGCATCGGGGGCGGCCAAGTGGTTGCCGTTCATGGAGGAGCTGTCCTCCCGCTTCGAGGTGATCGTGCCCGAGCATCCGGGCTTCGGCCAGTCGGATACGCCCGAATGGCTCGACTCGATCTCGGACCTCGCCTTCTTCTACCATGATTTCATCGACCATCTGGGCCTTGGCCCGGTGCATCTGATGGGCACGTCGCTGGGCGGCTGGGTCGCGGCCGAGATGGCGGTACGCTCCTGCGAGATGCTGCGCTCGCTCACGCTTGTGGCGCCCGCGGGCATCCATGTGCCGGGGGTCAAGCGGGCCGACATGTTCCTGATGTCGCCCGAGGAGCTGACCGAGGCGCTGTTCCACGACAAGGCGATGGCGGCCAACATGCCACAGCCGGCCTCGGAGGAGGAGCTGATGGTCGTGCTCAAGAACCGCCTGATGACCGCCAAGCTGGGCTGGTCGCCGCGGTTCCACAACCCCGATCTGAAGAAATGGCTGCACCGCGTCAGCGTGCCGACCATGATCCTCTGGGGCGATGACGACAGGCTGCTGCCGGCCGCCTATGGGCCCGCCTATCGCGACCTCATCCCCGGCGCCACGCTGGAGGTGATCGCCCGCTGCGGCCACCTGCCCCATGTGGAGCAGGCCGATCTCTTCACCCGCAAGGCCACCGCATTCATCGAGGGAGTCGCGGCATGAAATTCTACCTGATGCACCTGATGCCCTATGCCGATCTGGACCTTGATTACGACAAGGAATACAACTCGGCCTGGATCACGCTGCCCAACAGCTATTACGATCCGAAGAAGGGCGCAAAGCTCTACAACCGCTATCTCGACGAGCTGGAATACGCCGACCCGCTGGGTTTCGACGGGGTCTGCGTGAACGAGCACCACCAGAACGCCTATGGCCTGATGCCCCAGCCCGGGGTGATGGCGGGGGCGCTGGCGCGTCGCACAAAGAACGTCAAGATCGCGATTCTGGGGCGGGCATTGCCGCTGCTGAACAACCCCGTCACCGTGGCCGAGGAATTCGCCATGGTGGACAACATCACCGAGGGGCGCTTCATCGCTGGTTTCGTGCGCGGCATCGGGGCGGAGTACCACGCCTGGTCGGCCAATCCCGCCAACAGCCACGAGCGCTTTCACGAGGCCCACGACCTGATCATCCGGGCCTGGACCGAGACCGGCCCCTTTGCCTTCGAGGGCAAGCATTACCAGTTCGAATACGTCAACCTCTGGCCGCGGCCCTATCAGAACCCGCGCCCGCCGATCTGGATCCCGTCGCAGGGATCGTCGGAGACGATCGACTGGGCCAGCCACCCCGACCGGCGCTATACCTATCTGCAGACCTTCACGCCGGTGGCGATGCTGGCCAAGTACATGCAGATGTACAAGGACAAGGCCAACGAGCACGGCTATGAGGCCACGCCCGATCAGCTGGGATGGTCGGTGCCGATCTACGTGGCCGAGACCGACGAGCAGGCCATCGCCGAGGCCCGGCCCCATATCGAGAACTTCCTGAACAAGTTCCTGCGGATGCCCAAGGAAATGCTGCTGCCGCCGGGCTATCTGTCGCTCAAGTCGATGATGGGCGTGATGAAGGCCAAGTCCTCCATCGGCCAGAAACAGACCATCGAGGCGGTGATGGAAAAGGGCATGTTCATCTGCGGAAGCCCCGCGACCGTGCGCGAGAAGCTCAAGGAATACCATTCCCAGATCGGGTTCGGGCACCTGCTGTCGCTGCTGCAATTCGGCACGCTGCCCGCAGAGCTGACCCGCAAGAACATGGAGCTCTATGCGAAAGAGGTGATGCCCTATCTGCGCGACTCGACGGTCGTACGTTCGGCCGCGGAATAGGCTCAGCTGCTCTCCGGTTCTCCGGCGGCGTGCTGCGGCGCGCCGTCGGGGTCCGATGCCACGCCCGATGCGACGCCCGATGCAACGATCGAGAACAGATGCCCCGCCATTGCGGCCTCGGCCCAGTCGGGATTGCGCGATCTCAGCGCGTCGATGATCTCGCGGTGCTGGCGATGGGTGCGCAGGGTCCGGGCCTCGAGAGGTTCGGTGTAGCTGTTGAAGATCGACGCGGGCAGTTCCAGTGCCGATGCGAGAATACGCTCCAGGCGCGGGCTGTCGGCAGTATGGGCGATGAGGGCATGAAACTCGTTGTTGAGACGGTCGAAAAGGGCAAGGTGGCGATGCCATCCCAATTCGTGGAACACACGCTCCATCTCATCCTCGATCCGCTCCAGCTCGGCCAGCTGTGCGGGGGTGATGCGGGTTGCCGCCCGGCGTGCGCCCAGACCCTCCAGCGTTCCGCGCAGCCGGAAGATCTCGGCCACGTCGTCGGGAGAGAAGCGGGCGACGTGGCCGCGCCGATAGCGCTCCAGCACCACCAGCCCCTCGCTGGCCAGCCGGCCCAGTGCCTCACGCACGGGGGTGCGGCTGACGCCCACCTGCTCGGCCAGATGGCCCTCGCGCAGGGTTTCGCCGGGCTGCAGGGTGCCGGTGATGATGGCATGACGAATGAACCTGTAGGCGGTTTCGGCCGCGCTTTCCGCATCGTTATGGGCGACGGTTCTGGTCATGATGTCTCCGGCGAGCGGGGAAGGAACTTGGTGCCACACAGACAGCCATCTGCGCAAGGCGCTGCACGAGTGTATAACTTGGCCGCTTCGGCCCGGGGTCAAGTGCGCCTTTCGGCATCGGTGCGCCGTGATCGCCGGGCGGCGCATCGCGGCCTGCGGGCAAAGCCGCTTGAACCTGGCCAAAATCCCTTTGAATATGGGAAAGATCGGGTGTTTTCGGGTCAGGTCACCGCTCTGGCTCGGGTCGCGCCCCGGGCCGCGATTCCGCCCGGCCAGGCAGGGTTCCGGGGGTGCCGGGGCATTGACTGGATCGAGACAGTGTATACTGTGCGCGTGAAGCAGAACGGGCGCCAAGTCGCCTGCGGGAGGACACCATGAAGATCGAACGCGGATGCACCGCCTATGTCAGCGGTGCGGGCTCGGGCATCGGGCGGGGCATTGCGCTGGCCGCGGCTGCGCGTGGTGCCTCGGTCGCGGTCTGCGACATCCGGGCCGAGGCAGCCGAGGCCGTGGCCGAGGAGGTGCGCGGCCTTGGAGCACAGGCCCTGGCGATGGCGCTCGATGTGTCCGACGCGGCGGCGGTTCAGGCCGCAGCCGCCCGGATCGAGGAGGCGCTCGGTCCGGTTTCGCTGGTGTGCAACAACGCGGGCGTGGCGATGCACGGCGTGCCGCTCCACGAGATCGAGCTGCCAGACTGGGATTGGGTGATCGGCGTCAACGTCATGGGCGTGGTCCATGGCATTCGCGCCTTTGTCCCGCGCATGCTGGCCCGGGGTGGCCCGGCGCATGTGGTCAATACCGCCTCCATCGGCGGGTTTCAGGTCAACCCGGATTTCCTGACCGGGGCCTATTCCATGACCAAATACGCCGTGGTCGCCCTGTCCGAGGGGCTGGAGCAGGAATTGTCGGGCAGCGGGATCGGCGTTTCGGTGCTGGCTCCCGCCGCCGTCGCCACGGGGATCCACCTTTCCGGCAGGGCCCGGCCCGAGCGGCTGGGCGGGGCGACGGAGCGGGCGGCCAACCATTTCGTGGGCGATCTGATCCATGACGGTGCCGCACCCGAGGAGATCGGCGAGCAGGTCGTGCGCGCGGTGGAGGAGGGTTCTTTCTACATCTTCACCCATCCCGAGACGCGAAAGTGGATCGAGGCGCGCCATCGCCGCATCGAAGGGGGCTTCGACGCCGCCGAGCGTATGCAGCCCCCGGCCAGGGCCGCCGAATGAGCGCCCCCGCAACCGCTTCCCGGGCACCGCGCATCCTGGGCCTTGGCGGAACCGGGCGCGCGGGTTCGAGCTGTGATCGGGCGCTGGCGCTGGTGCTGGACGCGGCCCGTGATCAGGGCGCCGAGGTGGAGTGTTTTTCCGGCGGATTGCTGGATCTGCCGCATTTCGATTTTGCCGGACAGGCGCGCCTGCCCGCAGCGCGCCGCCTGATCGAGGCAGTGAGCCGCGCTGACGGGCTGATCCTGGCCAGCCCCTGCTATCATGGCGGTGTCTCGGGTCTGGTGAAGGGGGCGCTTGACTACCTCGAGGATCTGCGCGATGCGCCCCGCCCCTATCTGGACGGGCGTGCGGTCGGGCTTGTGGTCACTGCCCACGGGGCGCAGGCGCTGGGCACCACGCTGGGCGCGCTTCGGGGCATCGTGCATGCGCTGCGCGGCTGGCCGACGCCGTTTGCGCTGGCGATCAATTCTTCCGCGACACCGCTTGGCCCCTCCGGGGCCGAGGGCGAGGCGCACAGGCAGGCCGCTGCCGCCGTCGCCGCTCAGGTGATCGCCTTTGCCCGGGGCGGTACCGCCGCACCGGGGCAGGACGCGGCCTGACGAGACGGGCCATCACAGGGTTTCAAGTCCGCCCGGAACAGGGCGGCACAACAGGGAGGACCACCATGAACAGACCTTTCGCCACCCTTGCCGCCGGCCTTGCCGCGGCGGTGCTTGCCGCCGGCGCTCAGGCGCAGACGGTCAGCATCTCGACGCTGCCGCCCGGCTCTGTCAACAACGTGCAGACCCAGGCCATCGCCAAGGTCGTGCAGGAGCAGACCGGTGCGCAGATGCGCATCGTTGCCTTCAACTCGCCCGAGGCCTCGATGCAGGCGGTGGAGTTCGGCGAGGCTCTGTTCTCGTTCATGTCCAACGACGAGGTGGGCGTTGCCGTGCGCGGACTTGACGGGTTCGAAGGCGATCCGCTGGAGAGCCTGCGCCTTGTCGCCACGGTGTTTCCGTTCAAGGTCGGCATCGTCGTGCGCGCCGACAGCGACATCCACAGCGTCGAGGACCTGCGCGGCAAGCGCTTCCCCGTTGGCTGGGACGGCTTTCCCCAGGGAATCGCCCTGAGCCGGGCGATGCTGGCAACCGGCGGGCTGGATTTCCCCGACATGCAGGGCGTGCCCACCACCAACCTGCTGCGCGCCGCCGATGACCTGCGTGCGGGTGTCCTCGATGCCACGCTGTTCGCCATTGGCGCCCCCAAGATGGCCGAGCTGGACGCCGCCATCGGCATCCGCTTCCTCGATCTGCCGAACACGCCCGAGGCAGCCGAGGCCATGGCCGCGATCCGGCCCGAATATCACATCGCCCCCCAGGCCGCGGCACCGCATCTGCACGGCGTGGCCGATGGCTCGCATCTGATGCAATATGCCATGACCCTGATCACCCGCGAGGATGCCGACGAGGATTTCATCTACGAGATCACCAAGGTCCTGCATGGCGGGCGGGACGATCTGATGGCGGCGCATCCGTCCTTTGGCGCGATGAACCCCGATCACCTGTCGGTGCAGCAGGATGATGTGCTCTATCATCCCGGTGCGGTCCGCTTCTACCGCGAGGCCGGCATCTGGCCGGCTGACTGACGACGCCTGCCGCGGGGGAGGGGCATGGCATGAGCACGGCTGTAGAGCAGGAAGCCGATCTGCCCTCGGGCAGGCTTCTTCGGGCGATCTCCATCGCGCTGGGCGCGGTGGTGACGCTTCTGGGGCTGGCCTGGGCGGCGGATCTCTATCGGACGATGGGGGTCCAGTTCCGGACCGAACAGTTCCTTGCCGTGGTGCTGGGTCTCTCCACCGCGCTGGTCTTTCTGGTGCGGCCCCTGCGTCGCGGCACGCCCCGGACCCGGCTGCCGTGGTATGATGCGCTCCTGGCGCTTGCCGCGGTGGCGGCGGGCATCTGGATCGCCTGGCACTATCCCCAGCTCCTGCGCGGCTTCTTCCGCCCCTCGACAGAGGGACTTATCGCGACATGGACGCTGTTCGTGCTGCTGCTGGAGGCGCTCAGGCGCTCGGCGGGCTGGCCGCTGGTGATCGTAGTGCTGGCCTTCGTGGGCTATGCGCTGGTGGGCCACATGGTGGAGGGCAGCCTGCAGACCCGCGAGGTTCGTCTCAACCGCATGATCTACTACGTCTCGGTCGATACCTCCGGCATCCTCGGGCTGGTGCTGCTGATCGGGGTGACGGTGGTCATTCCCTTCGTCTTCTTCGGTCAGCTTCTGGCGGCTTCGGGCGGTGCGGCCTTCTTCAATGACGTCTCGCTGGGGCTGATGGGCCGTTTTCGCGGCGGGGCGGCCAAGATTTCGGTTCTCGCCTCCTCGCTGTTCGGCTCCATCAACGGGATCGTCGTCTCGAACATCCTTGCGACCGGGGTGGTGACCATCCCGCTGATGAAGAAATCGGGCTTTCGGGCTGAAAAGGCCGCCGCGATCGAGGCGGCGTCGTCCAATGGCGGGCAGCTGATGCCGCCGGTGATGGGGGCGGTGGCCTTCCTGATGGCCGATTTCCTCCAGATTTCCTATGCCGAGGTGGCGATCGCGGCGATCATCCCCTCGCTTCTCTATTACATCGCGCTGTTCGTGCAGGCCGACCTGGAGGCCGCGAAAGGCAACATCCTGCGGGTTCCCGCGCGCGACATTCCCCGCCTGCTCAAGGTGATTGCCCAGGGGTGGGCCTTTCTGCTGCCCTTTGCGGTGCTGATCTATGCCCTGTTCAGCCTTGGCGCGCAGCCCGAGACGGCGGCGCTCTATGCCTGCGCGACGGTGGCGCTGATCGGTTTCGCGCTGGGCTATGGCGCCCAGCGCCTGAGCCTGCGCGAAGTCTGGAACTGCATCGTGCGCACTGGCGTCTCCTCGGCCGATATCCTGATGATCGCGGGGGCGGCCGGGGTGATCATGGGGGTTCTGCAGCTGACGGGCCTTGGCTTTGCGCTGACCATGTTCCTTGTCAGCCTTGGTGCGGGCAACATCCTGCTGCTGCTGATCATCGCGGCGCTGCTGTGCATCGTGCTTGGCATGGGGATGCCGACCCTTGGCGTCTATGTGCTGCTGGCGGTGCTGGTGGCGCCCGCGCTGGTGGAGGTGGGGGTGCAGCCGCTGGCCGCCCACATGTTCATCCTCTACCTCGGCATGATGTCCTTCGTGACCCCGCCTGTCGCCATCGCGGCCTTCTTTGCCGCCAACCTCGCCCGCGGAGAGCCGATGCTCACGGGCTTCTACGCCATGCGGTTCTCGTGGACGGCCTATATCATCCCGTTCCTCTTCGTCTTCGCGCCGACCCTGCTGATGCAGGGCAGCCCCTCGGCGATCGTGCTGGCCATCGGCACGGCGGCGGTGGGGGTGTGGTTCATCTCGGCGGGCATGATCGGCTATGGCCTGCGCCGCATGCCGCCGCTGGCGCGGCTGGTCGCGGTGGCGGGCGGTGCGGGGCTTCTGCTGCCCCACGAGGTGGGACCCTGGGCCTGGGGCGTGAACGCCGCAGGGCTGGTGCTGGCGGCGGCGGTGCTTGCCATGGAGATCGTGCACCGCCATCGCCCCGACAACACGGCCGCAGCAGAATGAGCGCGGCCCCGGCCTGCGACTGGGCGCCTCGTGCGCCCGCGCTGGACCTTTGCGCTCCGAGGGGCGATCTAGGGCCCCGCAACGGCGCTTGCCGCTGACACCATCCGACCTGAAAGAAGGAAGACCTCCCGATGCGTTTCTGCCGTTTCGATGACAACCGCCTGGGCGTGGTCCGGGGCGACATGGTCCATGACGTCACCGGCGTTCTGGAGCAGCTTCCGCCGCTCTCCTGGCCGGTGCCGCCGGGCGATCACTTCTTCAACCATTTCGACCGGCTGCGCCCCGCCATGGAGGCTGCCGCCGATGCCGCCCCCGGACGGCCCGTCTCGGAGGTGCGTCTGCTGTCGCCGGTGGCCAACCCCGGCAAGATCATCGCCGCCCCGGTGAACTATCAGCTCCATCTCGACGAGAGCCGCGCCGACACGCAGATCAATTTTGGCACTCAGGTCAAGACGATCCACGAATACGGCGTGTTCCTCAAGGCGAATTCCTCGCTCATCGGCCCCTCGCAGACGGTGGTTGCCGACTGGGCTGACAGGCGGATCGACCACGAGGTGGAACTGGCCCTCGTGATCGGCAAGCGCGGCTTCCGCATCCCGCTGGAAGATGCGCTCGACCATGTGGCGGGCTACATGATCGGCCTCGACATGACCATCCGCGGCACCGAGGATCGCAGCTTTCGCAAGTCGCTCGACACCTTCACCGTGCTGGGCCCCCATGTGGTGACCTCCGACGAGCTGGGCGATCCCGGAGACCTCGATTTCTCCATCCATGTGGGCAGCGATCTGCGCCAGAAGTCGAATACCTCGCTTCTGGTGCTGGGCGTGGCGGAACTCATTGCCTATGCGTCAAAGGCCTATACGCTGTGGCCCGGCGACGTGATCCTGACCGGAACACCCGAGGGGGTGGCCCCGGTGAAACCGGGAGATACAATGCATGCATGGATCGACCGGATCGGCACAATGGATGTGGAGGTAAGCGGATGAGCAAGGATCCCATCATCATCGCGGGCGCGGGCATCGGCGGGCTGTCCGCCGCGGCCTGCCTGCTGCGTGCGGGCCAGGAGGTCGTGGTGCTGGAACAGGCCCCCGTTCTGGGCGAGGTCGGTGCCGGCATCCAGATCAGCGCCAATGCCGCGCGGGTCTATGATCATCTGGGCCTGCTGGCCGATATCGAGGACCGCGGCGCAGTCCCCGAGAGCTATCGCTTTCGCATGTTCGACGATGGCGAGGTGCTGCAATCCATCCCGCTCGGAGAGGGCTATCGCGCCCGCCATGGGGTGCCCTATGTCACCATCCACCGCGCCGATCTGCATGCGGCCCTGGTGCAGGCCGTCCGCGCGCTCGACCGCGACGCGGTGCGCCTTGGTGTCACCGTCACCGGCTTCGAGCAGGACAATTCGGGCGTGACCATCCATCTCGAGGGCGGAGAGACGCTGCGCGGTGCCGCCCTTATCGGGGCCGACGGCATCCGCTCGGCCGTGCGCCGCCAGATCCTGGGCGATACGCCCGCCGAATATACCGGCGACACCGCCTGGCGGGTGATCGTGCCCGCCGAGGCCCTGCCCGAGGAATACCGCACCCGCGACGTGGATATCTGGGTCGGCCCCCGCCGCCACGCCGTTACCTACCCGCTGCGGGGCGGAAACCTTGTGAACTTTGTCGGCTGTGTGGAGCATGAGGGCCTGGAGGACGAAAGCTGGACCACACCCCGTCCCTGGCAGGAAATGCATGACGATTTCCAGGGCTGGCACCCGATGATCGCCGCGCTGATCGACAGGGCCGACAAGGGGGCCTGCTATCGCTGGGCGCTGCGCCTGCGCCCGCCGGTCTCGCGCTGGACCGAGGGGCGGGGGACGCTGATGGGCGACGCCGCCCATCCGACGCTGCCCTACATGGCCCAGGGCGCGGCCATGGCCGTGGAGGATGCCGCCGTGCTGGCCCGCGCGCTGGAGGCCGAGGGCGGCGACATCGCCCCCGCGCTGGCGCTGTTCGAACAGGCCCGCCTGCCGCGCACCACCCGGATCGTGACCGAAAGCTCGGCCAACCGTCACCTTTTCCACGAACCCGACCGCGACCGCCTCCGCGCCTCCTTCGCCGCCCGCGACATGAACGCCGAGCGTTCGGCCTGGCTGTTCTCCTACGACCCGCTGAGCGCCCCGCTGGATTCGGTGGCGTAGGGGGGGCAATGTGCCGCCGCATGACCCGAGGGCGCGGCGGCACATGATCATCTCTCTCGATATTCCGTCCGGAGCACGGGAGAATACGCCCATCGCGTGACAATCCGCCCGCAGCCAGCGGGGCCTGATCCAGGCCCGCGTGGATGCCTTACAACCCTTTGCAATCATTGCCGTCAAGGCCGGCACGGATTGCGCGGAAAAGCGGAAATGGCAGCCCGTAGGGCCATCAACCCAGCGCCCCATCCTATCACAACCAAGTGCAATAAGTACTATATTTCAAAAGCTTGTCACCACACCGGACCGCAAGGAGTTGCATTAAATCCGATCCCATCCTAACATCACTGGTGGGAAGAATGGTGGGAAAAATATTGGGAAGCCTCACTGCTGTAAAGGTCCGCGCGCTTAGGGAACCCGGCATGTACTGCGATGGGCAGGGCCTTTACCTGTGCGTGGGCAAGGGCAACGCCAAGTCATGGATACTCCGAACAACCGTGTTCGGACGCAGGCGGGAAATCGGCATCGGGTCTGCGCATCTCGTTCCGCTTGCTGAGGCACGTGACGAGGCACGTCGCTTGCTCAAGGTAGCTCGCGGTGGCGGCGA